>JACOVV010000164.1 GCA_016177145.1 Candidatus Omnitrophota bacterium
GAAGCCATGAAGCTCATGAACGAAATCAAATCTGAAGTAAAGGGCAAATTAATCAAGATTTTTGCCGAGCAGGGACAGCCTGTGGAGTTCGGACAACCGCTATTTTTAATTGAAAAGAGCATCTGACTTTGTTCGCAAAGATCTTAATCGCTAATCGAGGTGAGATTGCTGTCCGCATTATACGGGCGTGCAAGGAATTGGGGATCAAAACAGTCGCTGTTTACTCGGAAGCAGACGCCGAAGCTTTGCACGTTCGTTTTGCGGATGAATCCGTTTGTATCGGCCCTGGTCCCAGCTCGGACAGTTATCTCAATATCCCCGGTATCATCAGCGCCGCCGAAATTACCGATGTCGAGGCCATTCATCCTGGCTACGGTTTTCTGGCTGAGAATCCTCACTTCGCCGAAATCTGCCAATCTTGTCAGATCCAGTTCATAGGGCCTTCTCCTGAGAGCATCCGGCTGATGGGAGATAAAATGGCGGCAAAAAATTTGATGAAAAAAGTGGGGATCCCGATCATCCCCGGAAGCGATGACGTGGTTAAAACAAAAGAAGAAGCGCTCAAAGTCGCCAAAAAGATAAAATACCCTATTGTTTTGAAAGCCGTCGCCGGCGGCGGCGGAAAAGGAATGAGGGTGGCGCATAATGACGTGCGCCTTGTCAGCGCTTTCTATACGGTTCAATCGGAAGCGGAAAACGCCTTTGGGAACCCGGACATTTACATCGAGAAGTATTTCGAGAAGCCGCGTCACATCGAATTTCAGATTATCGGTGATACGCGCCAGCGAATTATTTACTTGGGCGAGCGGGAGTGCAGTATCCAGCGCAGGCATCAGAAATTACTGGAGGAGACCCCCGCCGCGGGACTGGATTCCAAAATAAGGCGAAAGATGGGGGAATACGCCGTCCGCGCGGCTAAAGCGGTTAACTACGTCAACGCGGGGACCGTCGAATTCCTTCTCGATGAACGGGACCAATTTTATTTTATGGAAATGAACACTCGTATCCAAGTGGAGCACCCGATTACCGAAATGGTCACAGGCATCGACCTGATCAAAGAACAAATTCGCGTCACCGCCGGAGAGAAACTTTCCTTTAAGCAAGAGGATGTCAAGCCGTCAGGGCACGCGATCGAATGCCGGATTAACGCTGAAGATCCGGATAACAATTTTATGCCGTCCCCGGGCAAAATACTGAATTTCTATCCTCCGGGCGGCCTGGGGGTCCGGGTGGACACTCATATCTATTCGGGTTACACGATTCCTACCTTCTACGATTCCATGATCGCGAAACTGATTGTTCATGGCAAGAACCGCCAGGAGGCGATTCAGAAAATGCAAAGAGGACTGGATGAGTTTATCGTTGAACCGATTAAAACAACGATTCCTCTGCATAAAAAAATACTGCAAAATCCGACGTTCTTAAAAGGAAAAGTGTATACGAATTTTATTGAAGAGTTTCTGGGAGTGGCAGAAAAAGTACCTCTTTAAAAAAGTTTTGTGATTCGGTATAATAAAAGCCATTTAAAATGAAACGTTACCTTGTTACCCTTGGAGTTTTCCTATTGATGGTGATTACGCTGTTGATAGGAAGCAGTTTAGTGGCCGTGTCTCTTCAACTGGTGTCCATTGAGGATGTTGTCAGCGTTTTTAACGGCATCTACGCTTCCAGGGACTTTAGAGTCATGTTGGGGATAAGCGGTTTTGTTCTGGCCGTGCTCGGGTTCGTTATTTTCCAATGGGTGACTTTGAAAATGCAGCGTGAAAAGACAATCGCTTTTACCACCCCCGACGGGCAGGTGACCGTTTCATTGGAGGCCATCGAGAATTTTATCCGGCGGGTCACAAAACACCTGCACGGAATCAAAGAGATCAAGCCGGATGTCGTCGCCAATCGAAAAGGGCTTCATGTCGCCGCGCGAGTGACGCTTTTTGAGGAGACGAACATTCCTGAAATCTCTGAGGAAATTCAACGGCTGGTGCGAAAAAAAATACAAGACATGCTGGGTATTGAGGAAAACATCCAAACGCGTGTCCATATCGTCAAAATTATTTCCAAGGAAAACGACTCGGGCCCAAAGGGAACTCCCGGGAACGAACCGTTGTCGGAACCGGTAACACCCTATCGTGATTATCCTGAAGAATAGAAAGCGAGGAGTAAAAAGATGTTGAAGAAAATCGGTGTGCTCACGGGCGGAGGAGATTGTCCAGGACTAAACGCCGTGATCCGGGCCGTGGTGCGCACGGCGATTAAAGATGAAACCTCCGTGATAGGTGTTCGAAATGGCTGGAAGGGATTTGTTGACAAGGAGTACATGACGCTGGATTTACAGATGGTGACGGGAATCCTGCACAGAGGCGGGACAATCCTTGGAACATCACGGACAAATCCATGCAAGAAAAAAGAGGATCTGGAAAAACTAAAGAAAAACTTTAAGGAACTGGAATTACAAGCGCTGATCGCCATCGGAGGAGAAGACACTCTCGGCGTCGCCTGTAAACTGTATAAAGAAGAAAAATTGCCGGTCGTCGGCGTTCCTAAAACCATTGATAATGATTTGTCCGCGACTGACGTCACTTTTGGCTTTGACACCGCCGTCAATGTTGCCACGGAATGCATTGACCGTCTGCACACAACGGCTGAGAGTCATCACCGTATTATGGTGGTCGAAGTGATGGGACGGCACGC
>JACOVV010000170.1 GCA_016177145.1 Candidatus Omnitrophota bacterium
AGGGTTTTTCGAACAGATGCAGGCGTTAGAAATCGTTGAGACTGAAGAACGGATCCGGCAGAAGCAAAAAGAAGAGGAGGCGTTGATCCAGCGGCGGCTGCGAATCATCGAAGAACTGACGCGGCAGTTTTCAACGGCCGAATATTGGATTTATTTACTCCGTTGGACAAATGATCCGGCGCAAGCGAGAAGGATCGTTGAGAATGCCCGACAGGCCATAGATTCTATAGAGCCGCAATGGAGATTCTGCAAGGAGGCGCTGGAAGAACAATTGAACAAAGAGTGGATCCCTTTTGGCGTCGTCTCTCTGAAATTTCCTGATGCCATGAGTGATGTTATCAGCGGGAAGAAACCGCTGATTTTTACCTATCAGCGGGACCAGAGATACCAACTGGACGTTCACCTGCTAAAGGGAGAAGAAGACGTCACAGCGGGGTCTCTTTTCGAAGTGGATCCCAAAAGAGGGGTGATACGGTGGATGCCCCAGGAACCGGGAAGATACAGGATTGTTTTCAAAGTTCTGCTCCTCGATGGAAGCGACAGCGATTACCGGATCGAATATTCCACGCCGATTCGTCAAATTGTTTCCCCTCCGGAAAAACCAATATTGAGAATCAAAAGCCGAGAGCTGGGGATTGGAGTCGTGTTTGAAGCTGGAGACCAGCAGGGGACCGATGGTCAGTTAGAAATTTGGCTCAATGGAACTCAACTTGACGTGGAGCGGGAGGTCTTGAGCGAGATTAGCGACGGGAAGAGGATTTTTGAGTTTCTCAACCCCCAGGTGGGAATGTATCGGGTCCGGTTGAAAGTTTCCAGGAGCGGAGTTTCAGAGATGTCGGATTGGCTGGAAATTCCCGTCATCGCCGGCCGCTCCTGGATTGCCAGGGAGTTTTTAGGGACACTAGAGTGGGATAGTGTGGGAGAAAAATTCAGGAGTTCCTTTCAGGGGTGGATTGCCCAAAAATATAATATCCCGAGGATGCAGGCCACAGCCATAGCCGTCGGATTAGATGAGCGGTGCGCTAATAATTCATTAGATGCAGTCACAGTCGCCGAGATCATCCCTTGGGGAATCAGTGATCTTGTTATTACGGACATCCGGCCTTTGCTGATGAATGTTCCCGGAAAAGAATCGCTCAAGGCGGCCATTCTAAAGAAGCAGAGTCCTGGAGTCCCTGAATGGATAGCCCCCGCGGCTGAGGCGCTAGACGATCGAAATCGTCAATCCTCTTTTGAGCCGATTCAACTGCTGGATTTGATAGAAGTATTTACAGGGAGCCTGCGGGAAGAGACGCGATTAAAACCAAGAATTGAGGAGAAGTCTTCGCAATTGCAGTTGGATTCTCAAACAGCGCAGGATATCACGACAGCCCTGCGTATTGTTCCCTCAAAAGAGGACGTGGAAGAAACCCTCTTGGCGATCTTGACGGGAGATGCCGACCCGCTCCGCCAAAGAATTCTGGATCAGAATCTTTAGTGCAAAATACAATCGCTTTTCATTCCTTTTTTCTTATGCTACTATTGTGAAGTCCATGATTCCACTAATCCGTCCGTTAGTTTTCCTCGACCTTGAATCCACCGGCGTCTGGCCGGAGAAGGACCGGATCGTGGAGATCGCCATGATCCGGCTCACTCCCGACGGCAAAGAAGAAACCTTTGAAAGCCGCGTCAATCCCGGGATGAAAATTCCGAAAGAAGTCATCGCGATTCACGGGATTACCGATGAAGATGTCAAAGACGCTCCAACCTTTGATCGAATCGCCCCAAAGGTCGTGGAATGGCTGACCGGCGCCGACCTTGGTGGATTTTCATTAGAGCGGTTTGATCTGCCGATGCTCACCCAGGAATTTACGCGCGCGGGAATCAAGTTTGATTTCAGCCCCTGCTTTTTGGTGGACGCTCAAAAGGTTTTCGTTTTGAAGGAACGGCGCAATCTGGAATCGGCCTGCCGTTTGTATCTGGGGAAGCCGTTAGAAAACGCGCACTCGGCCATGGCCGACACGCGGGCGACGCTCGATGTTTTTAAAGCCCAGCTGGAGCGGTATCCGGACCTTCCCAGAGAAGTAAAAGCGATTCACCTCTTTACTCATCAGGAAGAAACCACATTCGCGGACAAAACACGCCTCTTCCGCTGGTGGAACGGGGAGCTCCATTTCAACTTCGGCAAAGTAGTTCGACTCGGCTCACTACAGGGGAATGTCTATGGAAAATCCCTTCGCGAAGTGGCTCAAAACAACAGGGGATACCTGCAATGGATGATGACCCGTGATTTCTCTCCCGAAGTCAAGAAAATCGTCGAAGGAGCCCTCAATAATCAATTTCCGGCCCCTGTCGCCAATTTCCATTGACC
>JACOVV010000157.1 GCA_016177145.1 Candidatus Omnitrophota bacterium
CCCATCTACATACCGGTGCGCAAGATTTCCGTCGCGCGCTCTGTTCCAATGGTTATCAATGTTACCCTGATGGGGGCGGGCACAAGGCCCGCCCCTATTTCTTTTAACCGCAGCGCCTCTTCAAGGCCAAATTCGTCATAGGGACTCATGACATAGGTGAGCCCCTGAGTCATGATGGATTTCTTGTCAGGGGCAATTTCAATTTTGCTGGCGGTGTCGGGGACCTGTTTGACGCAGACGAAGATGTTCATAGTTGTTATATGCTGTAGGGGCAACCCTCGTGGTTGCCCTTTATCTGGGCGGGCACAAGGCCCGCCCCTACGGTGTCTTGGTCAGGGCTGTGTTTAATACGATCCCTTTTTGATGAGATCCCTCGCGATAATGACTCTCTGAATCTCATTGGTTCCTTCAAAGATCCGGTTGATTCGCGAATCGCGATAAAATCTTTCCACAGGGTAATCGGCCATATAACCGATCCCCCCATGAACCTGGACCGCTTTATCCACAATATCATCCAGCATTTCAGAACACATCATCTTGACAACAGCTGTTTCCCGGCTAAAGTTCAGTTTTTGATCGCACATCCATGCCGTTCGGTAAAGCATTGACTCCATCGCATAGATTTGCGCTCCCATTTCAGCCAGCATCCATTGAACTCCTTCAAATTCAGCAATCGGCCCCCCGAACTGAGTCCGCTGTGCGGCATGTTTGATACTGAGAGCCAGCACTTCTTTTGCCGCCCCCACGCAGCCTGCCCCCAGCCCAAGCCGGCCTCTATCCAGCGACTTCAGCGCCGTCTTAAAACCAGCGCCTACCTGACCGATAACATTCTCGTTGGGAACACGGACGTCCTGAAAGCTGAGTTCTACCGAGCCGGAACCGCGAATTCCCATCTTCTGGTCTTTTTTGCCGACGCTGTATCCTTTTGTTCCTTTCTCGACGATGAAAGCGGTAATTCCTCCGCGCCCCCGCAGGGCTCTGTCGGTAACCGCAAAGGTCACGATCAGATCGGCGATATCACCATTGGTAATGTAGATTTTCGTGCCGTTCAAGATCCAGTCGTTTCCGTCCCTGACAGCGGAAGTTTCCATCGAAGCCGGATCGGAACCGGCGTTCGGTTCGGATAAAGCGTACGCTCCGATCTTTTTCCCTTGAGCCATTGAGGTCAGAAACCGTTTCTTCTGTTCTTCGGTGCCATCCAAAAAGATAGCCATGGACGCGATGCTTGTATGCGCTCCGATCAATACTGTGGTCGATCCGCAGGCGCGGGCGATTTCTTCCAGCATGACGCAATAACCGATTTCTCCAATTCCTGCTCCTCCGTATTCCGGAGGAAACGGTATGCCGAAAAAACCATTTTCCCCCAGTTTTTTAATCAGTTCTTCAGGAATGTGTCCTTCCTTGTCAATTTTGTCCGCTAACGGCCGAATTTCGGCATCGGCAAACCGGCGGGCTGTTTCTCTTAAGATGTTGTGTTCTTCGCTAAAAGTAAAATCCATGATCCCTCCTTAAAATAATCGAGAACGCGCTCTTAGGCATCTTTAAATTGCGGCTGGCGTTTCTCGATGAACGCGGTTACTCCTTCCCTCATGTCAGCAGTCTGGCAGATTTCGCCGAAAAGTTTTGCCTCCAGAACCAATGCTTGATCGAGTGTGAGGGTTTCGCCCTCTTGAATTGCTTTCATAATTTTTTGAATCGCGACTTTGCCGCGGCTGGCGATTCGCATGGCCAGATCTCTGGCGTGCTTGAGGATTTCTCCCTGAGGCACGACCTTATTGACTAACCCAAGAGCGAGCGCCTCCTGAGCAGTAACATTGTCTCCTGTTAAAAGCATCATTAATGCCTGTGAAGTTCCAATCAAGCGCGGCAATCGCTGAGTTCCGCCAAAACCCGGGATCAATCCCAGATTAATCTCAGGCTGCCCAAAAACAGCGCGATCTCCCGCAATACGAAAGTGACAGGCAATAGCCAGCTCATTTCCTCCACCAAGACAAGGGCCATTGATCGCGGCGATCCAGGGAATCGGCGCCTTAGCGATTTTAGCGATGACCGCTTGGCCTTTCAAAGCCGCCTCATTCCCCTGCTGAGCGCTTTGAAGTTGAGCAATTTCTTTGATGTTCGCTCCAGCGATAAAAACCATCCCATGTCCCGTTAAAATCGCCGCTTTGATCTTTGGAGATTGATGAATTTGCCCGATAGCGCCATCCAGTTCCTGCATCACGGCCGTCGAAAGCGCATTGACGGGAGGGTTGTTGATAACGACGATGGCAATGGTTTCGCCGAGGGTTAGATCAATCAATGACATAATTTTTCCTCATTTGTAGGGGCAACCCTTGTGGTTGCCCTTTGTAGGGGCACATTGCAATGTGCCCCTACGCATTATATCAGGGCG
>JACOVV010000158.1 GCA_016177145.1 Candidatus Omnitrophota bacterium
CCTAAGCAGACCACTTTAAACGACGCCGGTTTTGAAAGATCGCTTCTGAGAACTTCCCAGTTGATTGTGTGGGAAACTTCTTTGGTCAGCGGCAGATAAAATACGTTGTTTTCATGGTAGACGCGGTCTAATGGCGCCGCATATCCTCCCAAACGAGCCCCTATTTGAAGGAAATTACCGGAAATCGTTGACGCGGGAACAGGGGGATTCGGCGGGGGTGACGAAAGACGCTCGCTGTTGCTGAGTCCAAAATAGAGATCCGTTACCGCTTCCACATAAAGAAAGACGCCAACAGCCGAACCTGGAACATCCTCACTAGAGATGGAAATTGTCCCGCTGATAGAAGCGACTCCAATAGCGGACCTCGACTCTAAGACCCTCGGGGTTCGATAGATTTTTATCTGTTCAGCGCGGGATGATGGAGAAACAATCCCCGCCACAGAAGTAGATAACGTCTCCGCCGCTGTTTCTGGAATGAATAGATTCAGGACAAGGGGAAAAACAATCCCTACTAACGCGTATCGTCCCAGCGATGGATTAGAGATCATACTTCATCTCCGTTGATTGTCCCGATAAGAAGCGCCGCAGGGGTCGTTGTGCTCCCCGGCTCAGCAAACCACCTCTGAATAGAAAGGTCCTCTCCAGGGATCAAAGGAAGCCATGCCGTCCTCCAGTAATGAAAAATCCCCGCTCCCGGAGGAGATGAGTAAACCTGGACATTAGCCATGAATAATTTCCGCTGGTCGGTTAACCCCGACCCTGTGAAATAACGACAGACCAATTGACTCCAGCGATCATCACTGCCCGGTGAGGTCATAAAACCAATTTGTAATAATATCCCGGCTGTTGTCTGTGAGACTTCGTTATCGGCAGAAGGAGAGGAGACGCTGAAAATCCAGTCAGCCCACTGATTCCCTAAATCAGAGACCTCACGCGTCGGAACATCCAACTGGCGGGGAGGATTAAAAATAACTACGTTCCTCTGATTCCCCAGTGAAAGTTGCTGTTCAACAGTAACGGCGGCTTTCCCTGTACCGTTAAAGGTAAAAAGGAAAACCGCCATTATTATAATAACCGCTGGATATTGTTTCTTCACGAAGCAGCTATTTTGAACCCTTTAGTTTCATCTAATCATTGCCCCGCCCATGATGGCCATGATACTCTTCTGATTCTGTAGGCAGAGGCATATTCTGAAGAATCTCGTTCGGTATCGGCGGCAGGGTTGCCATTCCAATCTCTCCCCGGCGCGCTTTTTTCTTCAGTTCTCTTACCTCCATTGACCACCTTCTCAAATCTCTCAACTGATGTGCTTTCTCTCTACGGGCTCTTTTTGCCTCATCTCGCCGATCGCCGCGCAAGTTATCTATCTCTGACTTCAATTCGGCAACCCGTCCATTGATCATTTGAACATATACTCTCCAGGAACCAAATATCCCCTCCAGATGCGGTTCCAGCAGCCCCTCTTCCTCAATTTGAAACTCTTCGTCTTCCGAGGAAGATTCTACTTCGGGGACCGTGGTTGGCTGGCCAGGATCCTCAGGAGGAGGTCCTGCCGAGGGAACCGTATAGACAGATCCCGACTGCGCCGTTACGGGAGACCCGGCCGGTTCTCCGTTAGTGTAAGTTTCCTGGATCGTTGTGTTCATCCCTTCCGTATACACTACTTCGGTCCCTTCGCCTCCCGCTTGCATCATAACTGGGTACCGGACATTGAAGGTCGTCCCCCGCGCAGCAATGACGGCTGTTGGAGTTTTGACTTCAAAAGCATCCACTCCTGCCACAAGCCCCTGCAGCAAAATATCCAGATCTCCTGCAGGCATTTCAACAACGTAGTAAGCCCCCCCGCCTGCTTGCTGCCTTAATTGGGCAACACGGATTTGTGTGTCGGATTGCAGTGTTATTTCATTTAAAGAACCCGCGTCAAATGCCACCGTCGCCGTAGACCCAGATTGGGTCCGAACCCAATCTCCTTCCGCCATAAAATCTCCCTGTGTCGGCGCCTGCCAGCTATTTCCCCCGTCATGGCTCAATTCAACGGTTCCGGTCATCTCTGTCAAAAGGGCAATTTTTCCGGTTAGATCCTCTTGTGCCCGGACGTTTGAGCAAAAAACCAGCGCTACGACCCCTATTCCTACTTTCAGCAACTCTATGTTTTTTATCATATTAGGCTCCCCCTTCGGATGGTTCTCCCCTATTTCTAAGTTTACCCTACCCTCTCGATTTCTTCAAATGAAAAAACGGTGAAAATATAGAGCTCTGTTTGGGGATCCTGCCAACTGCGAGCGGCTAATCCCCCTTTTTGGGCACAGAGCTGATCCAGAAAAACCTCTTTTGTCCACCCTGTTTCCAGCCAGACTTGCGGCAGGAATAATCCTGACCGTGCCCCGCGCCTGACCACCACCCCATGAACCGCCGGAAGGATTTCTACCGCGGACCGGATTCTTTTGAGGGGAGAAAGAACGGAGATTTCTATGTGCGTATCCTCCAATTCTTCTTGCTGGAGAGGAGAAAACCTTGGGTCATCAAAAGCGGCGGCTGCGGCAAAATACGGGACCGCTTCGCCCAGCGGCATACGGGCCTCGGTCCCGCCAATACATCCCCGCAGTTGGCCATTTTTCTTTAAGGTAATAAAAACCGCCGCCGGGCGCTTTAGAATGGGATCCTCTATTGTAGGGACGGGTTTCAAACCCGCCCCTACCCTCTGCGCAATCGCGTTACGCGCCATTTGTAATAACACCTTTCGCGTTTCTTCTGATACGACAAACTGTTCTTCCCTTTTTTCATTTCCTTTAATAAAAACAACGGCCGCGTATCCTACAACTCGTGACAAATCGCCGTAAGGGACCTCCGCTGATGTCGCGTAACGTAACAGGCGCGTTTGATCCGCCCCAAGTTCTTTCGCGGCCGCCATCACGGTGGTCACCGCCCCTTCCCCGCAATAAACGCAGGAAAGATGAGGAACTCCCTGCCGCATCCAGTGCGCGTTGACCTGGGAAAAATAATCCGGGTTCATCGTTAATAACGCTTGGAGGGTGGAACTATCTACTGTTCGCGCATCCTGGTCACTGGGGTAATGGGAAAGATCTGAGGAAACGATCAATAACGTTTTTTTACCCCGGTCTCTTTGTTTCTGAATAAGCCGGGCAAGAGCTTCCCCCATCTGCCGGCAAACCGCCGCGGGTGGATTTCCCATCACGATAGGCACAATTTGAGCCGAACCGAGCGCCCTCTGGAGGAACGGGACCTGAGTTTCCACTGAATGTTCCCTTTGGTGAGCTTTCTGATTGGCTTGAAACAACGGAGAGAGTTTTAGAAGGTCCGAAACGAATTCCGAATCTATCTTCATTTCCCCCAGAGGCGTTTGATAAGAAACCCCGTCGAAAACAGATCCTGTCTCGGTGGGGAAATAATGTCCGGTCCCCAGGACAACGACGGTATCGAAAGAAACCCCTTGCAGCGGACGATAAGAATATCCTTGAACCGAACCAGAGAAAGCGTAACCGGCGTGCGGAGAAAGGAGAGCGACCGGTTCCCCTTCTAATCGAATCTCTCCAGCGGCCGCCATAGCCCCATCGACTGTCTCTCTGAGTTCTTTTGGATCGGCTGGGTAGAATTGCCCTGCCACTTGAGGAGCCCGCACTTCTGCCATGACCCACCCTCCCGCGATCCACAAGGAAAACAGCAACGCCCCTTTTTTCATCCTTGGTGGTTTATGATATCATACATTTCATGAGGCGGCAACGACTATGGCGATGGATTTTCTTTGCTTATCTGGGACTTTCCGTGGTCATGGCCATCATCGGACTGACTCCTTTGCCTAACCTGCTGGCTCGGCAACTCTACGTCACCCCTCAATGGGCCCCTTCCGATTGCATGGTTCTTCTAGGTGGCGGTGTTTTATCAGGAGGAAAACTTTCCACGGCTAGCTTGGAGAGGACAACCGCCGCCGCTATTTTTTATAGAAAGGGGCTGGCGCCCAAAATCATCATCAGCACCGGTGTGACCGGAAAAAAAACCCCCTATTTCTCCGAAGCGAAAGTAATGCAAGAAACCCTGCTGGAATTAGGAATTCCTCAAGAAGCGATTGTGCTGGAAGAACGTTCGACCCGGACGGCCGAAAACGCGCGGGAAGTAGCTCAATTAATGAAGGAACTGGGGTTCAACGATGGACTCCTGGTGACGAGCTCGATCCATATGAAACGGGCGCTTCTCTGCTTTCGCAAATATGACTTGCCCCTGCGCGCGGCGCCGGTCGGTTCGGCGCTGGAAGACGCTCATTCTTTTACTCCCAGGATCCTGCTGTTCGACGCCGTATTTCATGAGTACGCCGGAATTCTCTATTATCGATTACGAGGATGGGTATGACCGGGAGAATCCCACGCCCTGCGTGGGATTGTATACTATGAACTTACAAATATTTTTTTAGCGCTTGCTTCTCGGCCGGTGTAAACTGGGAGCTCTTTTCTACCGCTTCTCTCACCGCGGCAGGATCTTCATGAATTTTCCGGCTGATCCGTTCGACATCCTGTAAAATCGCCGCCAGCTTGCGGTCTATTCGTTCACCGACAAAGGGAATGGTTATTTTAGCGATGGCGGCCAGCAAAAATTGCTCGATTCGGATATACGAAGTCATGGTGCTTTTTATTTCCGAACCTCCTTTTCCCTCTAGAGAACGATATTCTATCAAGAAAAACGCTTTCAGTTTGAGATGTTGAATAACTCTTCCACGGTGCTCTCCCGTAGCGATGAAAGAACTTCTTCCCTCTTTGTGAACCAATGACAATACATCCACCAACGTGCGGGAATTTAAGCGGACTCTCCATCCTTGATTCAATTTCTGAACCTCATATCCTTTGATCCCCAGCACCTTGGCCAGACGATACGCCAGATCCCAATCCTGGAGAAGAAAACCGTAAAATTCCGCCGAAAGTCCGATGGTTTGCGGTTTCGGGCGGCGGACGAACGTTGGGTGATGAACGACCTTGTCAACTTCCCGGGAAAATTGGGGCGGAATCTCGCCGAGCCAGACAGGGGGTTCTTTCGCCAAAACAGGGAGAGGAGAAAAGAGGAAAAAAACAAGAGGTAAAAGGTAAAGAGTAGGGGCGGGTTTGAAACC
>JACOVV010000159.1 GCA_016177145.1 Candidatus Omnitrophota bacterium
ATATCTGAGTGATTGCGCGGCGATCTGTTTAAAAATCGGCGCGGAGACAACACCCCCGTAGTAGTAAGGTTTAGGTTCGTCCACGATGACGCAAATGGTCAGTTTAGGATCGTCGGCAGGAGCGAATCCGACAAAAGAGGCGACAAATTTCGAATGTGAATAAGTGCCGTTTTCTTCCACTTTCTGCGCGGTGCCCGTCTTGCCTCCCGCTGTATACCCTTTTATCTTAGCCAATGTGCCCGTTCCCTCTTCCACCACTCCCACTAAAATTTCCCTCATGGCGGCCGCGACTTCCGGCGTCAGCACTCTTCCCATTACTTGAGATTCTACACTTTTAATCGGCTCTTGGAAACTATCTCGTACTTCTTTGACGATTCTTGGCCGAACCAAGTACCCCCCATTGGCAATGACGCTAAAAGCGACAGCCAGCTGCAGAGTCGTTGTGGTCACTTCCTGCCCCATAGGAATCGCGGTCATAGTAGTTTTTGACCATTGAGAAGGAGGCTTGACGATGCCCGTAACTTCTCCGGGAAGCTCAATTTGGGTAGCCGCTCCAAAACCAAATTGTTTGATGTAGCGGTAGGTGATCTGTTCTCCCAACAGCTTGGCCACTTTCGCCGTCCCTATATTGCTCGATTTCTGAATCACTTGATCAAACGTCAGCCACCCATGCGGCTTGTGATCGTGCAAGATATGACCTGCCGCCTTCCACGATCCATTCTCACAGAAAAATTTCTGATCTCTCTTTACTTTTTTTTCCTGGAGCGCCGCCGAAGCCGCGACGATTTTAAAAACAGAACCCGGTTCGAAGAAATCAGTGACCGCGCGGTTCCGCCTGGACTCAGGATCTACTAATTGAAACTGATTGAGATCAAAGGCGGGACGATTCGCCAATGCCAAGATATCGCCGTTTTTGGGATCCATCACCACCACCATCGCTCCTTTGGAACGGATTTTTCCCAGCGCTTCGTCCAGAGATTTTTCAACGATAAACTGGAGCCCCTCATCGATCGTCAAGACCACGTCATAACCATGCACTGGAGGAATGAAATCAGCCAGCCGGGAAGCAATCCGGCGTCCTTTGGCATCGCGTTGAATCCAAAGCCAGCCGGGATTTCCTCTCAGGTAATGATCATAGACTTTCTCGACCCCTTCCAATCCGGCTCCGTCTATTCCCGCGATACCAATGACATGACTTGCCAACTCTTTGTTTGGATAGAACCGCTTGCTCTCCTTGACCGTCCCTATTCCTTGAATCCCCAACGCCCCTACTCTTTCCGCTTCTTCCTGGCTTGCCCACCGTTTCAGCCAAACAAAATACCCTTTGCGGTGAAGCCGTTTCGACAGCTCTTCCCGATCGACGCCAAGGGTAGTTGAAAGAAGCTGCGCCGTTTTTTCCTTCTGGGTCAGTTGAGCGGGGTTGGCATAAATCGAATCCACTTCCAGCGTCAGCGCCAGTGGACGCAGATTCCTATCGTAAATGGTTCCGCGGTGCGGCGGCAGTTGCTGGACAACGTTTTTTTGGCGGGCGGCAATTGCAGAAAGATCGTGATCCCTGAAGAACTGAAGATAAACCAGTTTGAGACCAAGAACAACAAATCCGCCGATAAATAGTAAAAAAACAACGCAGAGTCGTTTAGTGCTTAATTGCGGTTGATACACCGCTTTATCCTCGATTTACTCACGTGGAGCGGTCAGTGCGCTGACCGATGTTCTTTAGCTTCTGCGCTGTGAACGAAAAATTCCCAGAAACCATTCTTCTGATTCCCCGCTTTCGCCAAACCGGTCCTTGAGGTCCCCAAAGAAGGATCTTTTCGGACCACGCGCGCAGGTTCCCTGACCGAAAGCCTCCGGTCCGCCTGGTGAAGGCGCTTATCCAACTGGACCGGCGATTCTAATGTCAACACGCGATACTGCAGCCGAGACCGAACAGACTCCAGATCCATCACTTCCCGCTCCTTCTGGGCGATTTGGTAGCTGGTAGTCACTAATTCAACCTGCTGGTGCACCCATGATAACGCCGTGGCGGTGATCATTAGGATTAGAAAACAGACGCGCGGCACTGTTAACATTTTTCAGCGACCCTCAATTTTGCGCTCCGGGCTCTTGGATTCCCGTGAACCTCAGCCGGACTCGGAGCAAGCGGTTTCTTAATAGTTAATTTCAACTGGCCTTCTGCCGCCAGACGGCGGAAAAAGAGCTTTACCACACGATCCTCAAGAGAATGAAAACTGATAACACAAATTCTTCCTCCCGGTTTCAAGAATCTGACAATCCCTGGTAAAGCTTCCTCCAACGACTCTAATTCACGATTCACTGCCATACGAAAAGCCTGAAAGGTTCTCGTGGCTGGATGAATCCGGTTCCAACCATGATGCGGGATGGCCCGTTCCACGATACCCGCCAGCTGACGGGTGGTGCGGACCGGTTCTTTCTGCCGCGTCTGAACCAGAAGATGAGCGATCCTTCTGGCGTATCTCTCTTGACCCAGCCGCTGCAGGATCGAGACGATTTCCCATTCCGACAGATGATTGACCAAGTCAAACGCTGAAACCGCCGCCGTGGGATCCATCCGCATATCCAATAATCCTTCTTTCTGAAAACTAAATCCCCTTTCAGCAGTTTCTAATTGATGCGAGGAAACTCCCAAATCCAACAGGCAGGCATCAAGAGTGTCCATACCAATCCGTTGAAGCGCCCTGTCCGCCCGGAGAAAGTTTTCATGCACAAGATAAAGGCCGGAAGCCTCCCCCAGATTTTCGCGGGCAATCTCCAGGATATTAGGATCCTGGTCAATACCCACATAAACTCCTTCCGGCCCAATCCTGCGCAAAATTTCCTTGGCATGTCCCCCCGCGCCAACAGTCCCGTCTAAAACGCGCATGCCAGGGCGTAAATTCAAAAATTCCAACACTTCCTTTAACATCACTGGTTCATGGGTTATTTGCATTTCTCCAACAATTGATAGAGCCATTTTTTTAATCCACTTTCCATTTCCCACTTTCCGTCTTTAAGGGGGCGGCGGCCGGTCCTTTCATTATTTTGCCCGCTTGCCTCCCGGCTTGGGGCGTCCCCCTGCGAGGACCGCTTTTGAAGGAGCCGGCCGCTAAATCAAAATTCATCTTTTATGAAAAAGCCGTCCCATCTGCATCAGCCGAAACATATTGACGCCGTAATAGCGAGTTTGAAGACCGCACCCGCGATGATCCATTTCTCTCGCCTTGCGAAGCACTTCCAGCGGTATTCCAAAACGATCAAGAACCAACCTTCCACATCCAGTTTTCCGAGCCAATCCCACACTCCCCCTTGCTCCTCGTTGTCTGGACATGTCATCCCTCCTCCCCGTTGAATTACTCAATCAGTTTCTCGGCTACCGACTCGAAAGAATCTTCTGCGCTCTTGTAATACTCTCCCCATCTCTCCTTCGCCCAAATTTCAAAACGGTTAGACACGCCTACGATGATGATGTCTCTTTTAATCCCGGCGAAGTCCTTAAGGTATGCCGGGATTAAAATCCGCCCCTGTTTATCGGTGGCCGCTTCAACAGCGCCAGAGAAAAAAAGACGATTGAATTTCCGGACATCCGGTTTGGTGAATGAAGCAGTTTTAAATTTTTGTTCCTGCGAACGCCATTCATCCTCGGCAAACACGAAGAGACAGCCGTCAAGCCCGCGCGTGATAAAAAAACGCTCGATCTCCTGCTCTTTAGCGGATTCCCGGAATTTCGACGGGATGATCAAGCGCCCTTTTTTATCCAGTGTGTGTTCGTATTCTCCGTAGAACATTTTTGAGGTATCCTCCACCCTTCGACTTCGCTCAGGATGTCGCGTCACTTCGTGATGCTCCACTTTCAACCACTTTACACCACAAATTTACCTTATCTCTCCCCCCTTGTCAAGGAAAAATGGGAAAAATTTTAAAACCACAAGATAGTGGGGACATGGACACAAAAAAACACATGATATGGCGGGGGTAATTACAAAATTCTTCGTGCTTTAAGAATATCTCTTTGGATTTGAGCGGATAACGCTTGGAGTGAAGGGAATTTTTTTTCGTTGCGGATTTTTCTGACAAACAAGAGTTCTACATTTTCTCCATACAAAGAACGATTAAAGTTCAGCAGATGGACTTCGACGGATATTTTTTTATTCTTTTTGATTTTTACGGTCGGACGAAATCCAATATTGACGACGCCGTCATACATTCTGCCGTGATGTAAAACTTTTACCGCGTAGACGCCCCGTGGAGGGACCGCTTCATGGTGCGGACTTAGATTCGCCGTCGGGAATCCTATTTTTTTTCCAACGCTTCGACCATGAACCACCGTGCCCAAGACGGCGACTGGATGCCCCAGTAACCGCTCCGCCTCTTTCAGTTTTCCGCGTTCGATGAGCCGGCGGATCTGCGTCGAACTGATTTTTCCGCGGCGCCATTGCACCGGCGCAATTTCATGAACCGAGAAACCGTAGCGCCGGCCGAGGAGTCTCAGCAATTCAACCGTTCCTAGATTCCCGCGGCCAAAACGAAAATCCCTTCCGATCCATATCTCGGAAATGTTTAATTTCTTGACCAGCAAACCTTGGACGAACTGCCAGGCCCCCTGGCGGGCTGCCGCTGGAGTAAAATGAATCACCCAGCAAGCGTCAAATCCCATTTTTTCCAACTGTCCCAAGCGGCGCTCAAATGACACGATCAAAGGAGGAACCTTCGCTGGTGAGAGAACCGCCGCCGGATGGGGGTCGAACGTAACGACCAAACTCTTTTTCCTGAGCCGCCGAGCCCGATGGAGCACTCTTCTCAAGATCGCTTTGTGCCCCTGATGAACTCCGTCAAAAATTCCAATGGTGGTAATACTTTTCTGCAGACGCCGAGGAAAGAAACTGGAGGGACGGCGAAAAATTTCCATCAATCAATTAACCACTTGTTCTTGTGAAACTTGGTCCAACGTGATCGCTCGTTCAATACCCAATATCCCCACACGCAGACGGCGAAGTTCCTCCAGGTGAGCCGGCACTCCCAGGGCCTCTCCAAGTTGTTCCGCCAGCCGGCGGACATAAGTCCCTTTGGAACAAATCATATGAACGCGGAGCGACGGATGCTGATACTCCACCAATTCGATCTGCTTGATATGAATCCGCCGGGGCGGTCCTTCAAACCGTTTCCCTTCGCGGGCCCATTCGTAGAGCCGCCGGCCTTTGTAATGAATGGCTGAATACGGCGGCGGACTCTGCCAGATCTCTCCTTCGAATTGGCGCAGCACCCGGTTGATCTCCTCGGCCGTAAAAGGGGGAACTGTTTTCTGATCCATAATCTTCCCGTCGCGGTCGCCG
>JACOVV010000160.1 GCA_016177145.1 Candidatus Omnitrophota bacterium
AGTCGAGGCTGGGCCGAAGGCGGGGATTGGGAGAACAAGCTCTGATGGGGCCGCTAGCGCCGAACGAGTTTAGTAAGCGTTCAGACACCCTTTTTGTCATCCCCGAAATCTTTTATCGCCAGTCGGTCAAGCGGCGGTTGGCCGCTCGGCACTTGGAGCGGTTGGCTCCAAGTACTGAGCAGTACTCGCAGGGTTCTGCGAGTGCCGCTCGGTCATCTGGCACCGACACTTTCGGGAGGAACGTCAAGTTCCTCCCCGAAAAGTGCTCCGCGCGTTGGCGCGAGCGTCGGTCGGATCGGCGGGAATCCAAAGAACGTGGATGCCCGCTTAATGCATGCGGGCATGTCTATGGAAAAGTAAGTCAAGGGAAAAACTCTCCCCTTGGCAATTTTGTTTAAAATTGCCTGACTTACGGTCTCCTCATTATTAATTCCCCGCAAGCTCATTCTTCGAATGCTCGGTCAAAATCTCTTTCAAGGTCTTGCTTTATGGGCAGTCGTTCCCTATGCGTCTATCTGAGCTCTCTCGGAAGCTGCCTTTCAGCTCTCCGGGGCTACCATAAATTCCAGGAAATCGAGCAGAGGGTTAACCGACATATTGGAATCTCAACCTCTCAAGTTGGTTCATCATGCCCGTTGAACTCTCTCTGCCTCCTGAAGACCTTCTCGATCTCAAACGAGCGCCTCGACGTTCTGAGTCTTTGGGTCTTTCAGGGCTGCCTATCTTTTAAAATTTTGTGCCAGCTTTTCGGCATCAAATCCCTTCCCGCTTTTGAGAACGCCCCATGCCACAACCGCAATTCTCCTGGCGGTGGCATGACGGGCTTGATGCTCGGCGTAACCCTTCTGTTGAATCAGAAAATGATAGTAATCTTTAAAGAAATTCTCCTTGGACTTCTCGATCACCGTTATTGCGGCGGTCTTAAAAACACTCTTGAGCGTTCGGCAATAACGCGGGCCCTTCCATCCGTAACTCCTTCCTCCGCTCAGCTTCTCGTGACGAATTAACCCGCAATAGCTTAACCACTGCCCTTTGGTTGAGAATCGCCTCGGATCAACAACACGAGCCGCAATCTTGATGGCGCCCACCAAACCAATTCCCGAGATTTGGTCTAACGCTCGGATCATCCCGTGTTTCCGCCGAAATTTACCCATTTGTTCTTCATAGCGTTTCTTCTCGGCTTCATAATTTCCGATTCCGCGATCTGTTCCTTCAAGGACAAATTGTTCCGCCGTTCCGTCCAAATTCTTCTGTCGTTTATCCCTGCCTTGCGCTCGAAATAACGAAGCGCGTTGATTCTTTAAACGCACCCCTAATTTCACCAGGTCCTCATAGCCGGAGACAAACTTCCTTAATTCGATGAACCGACCCGCACTGTGAAAAACAGGTTTTAAAAGCCCTGCTCGCAGCAGCTGGACCAGTCGTATTGCATCCAGCTTATCGGTCTTCGCCCCTTCACTGAGAAGACGGTTCCGGTAGGGATCACAAATTAAAATCTCATCCACGCATTCCTTTAACTCCACATAGAGCCACTGGGCGGTCGTTGTTTCTTCAAAGGTCAGGATCTTCCGACCTTTAAGCCGGCTTAAGCAGAGCTGCAAGTCTTTCAGATTGGAAGTGGCGTTAAAGGTCTTGACCTCTGAAGATTCTTTTGTCATTCTAGCAAGCACCATATTCGTTTGTGCCCATTCTAATGAAATGTAATGGTCGTACATTTGGGTCTCCTTTTCATTATGAGAGGGTGAAATTCTACATAATGATAGCCGAATACCTTCGGTATTCAGAGCTCAACAAGGTTCAAACCTTGAGGAGACCCTTTTCCAATTTACCGACAATCACCCCAGTTGGTCATGCAATCGCTCACAGTCGCTCACAGTTCTCATTGATTTCGGCTCTCCAAATCGCTATAATAAATCCACTGTTTTCCTACCTTGCAAGCAATAACTTTATAAGGTGAAGTACACAGGAAAGCAATCGCAAGCCGTTACCAATTAATGGCTTGCATTTAAAGTCTCTTAGCAAAAGGGGTTTTACCAATGGCGCAAACGCCAAAAGAATCCAAGCCGGTTGATCAACTGCTTAGGGAAAAGAAGATCTATCAAGTCGTTAATCCTAAGCTCGTTCAAGCGCCTTCCGACATTGCTTTACAAGAAGCGATCCAGCTCATGCAGCGGGAAAAGTCTAGTTATATTGTGGTAGCGGAGCACAGAAGAGCGGTCGGAATTTTTACAGAAGTGGATGTTGTACGCAAAGAGCTGGGACAAGATGTTAATTGGAATAGGCAGCTTCGCGATTTTATGGCGCCTGGTCCCAAAATATTGAATATTAAAGATTCCGTAGGGGCGGCAATTGATCTGATGGGGGCGGAGCGTTTTTATCACATTCCTTTGGTGGACGACCGTGGGGAGCTAGTCAATGTCATCTCAGTGCGTACGCTGATTCGGTTTTTGGCGGAGTTTTATCCCACGGAAGTTTACAATTTACCTCCGAAGGCGGATCAAATTATGTGGACCCCGGAAGGCGGATA
>JACOVV010000024.1 GCA_016177145.1 Candidatus Omnitrophota bacterium
GGTCACGGGACAACCGTTTAAGATTAGAGAAATCAAAGAAAAAATTGAGGAACTTTTATGACGATCCCGCAGGAAACTCCACCGCCACTGCCGTACACCAAAGAAAATTTCGTTTCGGGACAGGATGTCCGCTGGTGCCCCGGATGCGGCGACTACGCCATTTTGTCGGTCATGCAGAGAACGCTGGCGCAATTCAGGATCCCACGCGAGAACCACGTTTTCATCTCAGGGATCGGATGCTCCAGCCGATTCCCTTATTACATGAACACCTATGGTTTTCATACGATTCACGGCAGGGCCCCCACCATCGCGTCGGGATTAAAATGCGTCCGTCCGGAACTGACCGTTTGGGTCATCACCGGCGACGGAGACGGGCTAAGCATCGGCGGCAACCATTTGATTCACGCGATGCGGCGAAACATTGACCTCAAAATCATCCTGGTCAATAACCAAATCTATGGATTGACCAAGGGGCAGTACTCCCCCACCTCGGAAATCGGAAAGATCACGAAATCGTCTCCGATCGGATCCATTGATTACCCGATCAATCCTTTGTGCATCGCCATCGCGGCTGAAGCGACTTTTATCGCCCGCACCGTTGACCTCGACCCGCGCCACATGGGAATGGTCCTGCAAAGGGCCTGCGAACATAAAGGAGTTTCATTCATCGAGGTTTACCAGAATTGCATCATTTTTAACAAGGATACGTTTCAGCCGGTCGCCGGGCGGGAGTCCCGGGAAGACCGGATTCTGTATCTGGAGCACGGCAAGCCGTTGATCTTCGGAAAAAAAAGAGACCAGGGAATCCGGCTGAACGGCCCCAACCCTGAAATAGTCCATTTAGCCGATACCCAGGATTCAAAAGAAATTCTCGTCCATAAAGAAGACGATCCTCTTCCCAATTACGCTTATCTGTTGACCCAAATGGAGTATCCTGAAATGCCTGTCCCCTTTGGCGTCTTCCGCAATATTCAAAAACCGACCTACGATCAGATGATGGACGACCAAATTAAAGCGGAAATCAAAAAGAAGGGACCGGGAAAACTGGACGACCTGCTGCATGCCGGCAGCGTCTGGCAGATCGAGGAACGGGAGGAGCCGTCATGACGACAAAATTCAAAAAATTCAGCTGTCCTTATTGCGGGGAAGAGATCACCCCCGGGGCCGACCGGTGCGAAGGGTGCCTCACCTCTTTCACGCAGAGAGACCTCCCTCAACCGAAAGAAAAAGAATCCCTGCAAAAAGAGATCATGACGAAAAAGGTGGGAGAATTCATCTCTCAGAAACATCCCCCCATCATCGTCAAAAGAACCACTCCGGTGCGGGAAGTCGTCGAAAAACTTCAAGCGGACCCTTACCAAGGATGCGTGCTGGTCTGCGATGACAGAAAAAAGCTGATCGGGATTGCCAGCATCCGGGATATCCTGCACAAAATAGCCGGCGTTGTTTCACTGGAAGAGACGGCCAAATACCCCGTGGAAAAAATCATGACCGCGAATCCGCAAACTCTTCCCAAAGAGGCCACGCTCGCTTACGCCCTGCACAACATGGCCATCGGACGCTACCGCCATATCCCGATCGTCGAAAACGGCGTCCCGCTCGGCGTCGTTTCCCTGCGGGATATTATTCCTTACCTGAGCAAGAAATAAATACGAAGTTAGCTCTGACTATGGGCCAGGCGGTGAATAAATTCAGAGATAAGGGTTTGATAAGGAACCCCAAAGCGTTTTGCTTTCTCTTTGATTCTCTTAATATCTTCACTATTGACCCGGACATTCAGAACCGCGTCCCTTCTTCTTATCGCAATTGCATGGGCAATCGTTTCAAACTCAGCGTTGTCCACATTCACATACTCCCCTTTAATCAGAGCATTCTCTATTGCTTTTTCTTGTCGTGTTAATTTCGCTCGCCTCATCATAATTCACCCTTTTTATACAAACGAGTATATTTCCGGCTTGGGTAGAGTGTCTTTAGAAATATCTCATTCCCGCTCGCTACATAAGGAACCACCCAGATATACCCATTGCGTTCAAACAGCATAATATTCTGACGTTCTTTCTGAGGATGTTTTTTAACCGCGATTAGCTTCGATTGAATCAAATCCTCAAAAGAAACTCCCCGCGTCCTCTTCAAC
>JACOVV010000156.1 GCA_016177145.1 Candidatus Omnitrophota bacterium
CGTAGGGGCACATTGCAATGTGCCCCTACATTTCATATTCCAATCACCTTTCCCGTCGGATCCAGGTCGATTTCTTTGCCCCGCGGTTCCTCCGAAAACCCCGGCATCGTCAGGATAGCGCCGCACATTGGAAACAAATACCCGGCCCCTGCCGCGACGCGGATATCACGGATCGGCAGAGTAAACCCTGAGGGGGCTCCTTTCAATTTCGCGTCATGAGAAAGAGACAGATGCGTTTTGGCCATGCAAATCGGCAGGTTCTCAAAACCCAATTTTTGATAAAAAGCGATCCGTTCCCGCGCCAAATCACTGTACTCCACCTTTTCCGCTCCATACACCCGCGTCGCAATGGTTTCGATTTTCTTCTCGACTGAATCCTTCAAAGAATAAAGAAACCGAAAATCGTTTTTCTGCGCCGCCGCCTTACTGACCGCCCTGGCTAGCGCTTCCGCCCCCTTGGATCCTTTCAGGAACGCTTCGTTGATCTGGGCGTCTGCCGCTCCGTGAGCGAGCGCCTGATCACGAACAAAAGCAAGTTCCTGTTCCGTGTCATCGGCAAAACGATTGATCCCGACTACCGCGGGGATTCCGAATAACTTCACATTAGCGATTTGTTTGATCAGATTAGAACACCCTTTTGCCAAATCACCCTCTCCATGATGCTTCAAACCGCGAATCGTGCAGACAACAACAGCGGCATCCGGTTTCATTCCGCTGGCGCGGCATTTAATATCGCAGAATTTTTCACCGCCGAGATCCGCGCCAAACCCGGCTTCCGTCACGACATAATCAGACAACCTTAAAGCAATCTGGTCGGCCAGGATTGAATTGGTCCCGTGCGAAATATTCCCAAAAGGACCCGTGTGTATCAGACATGCCGTTCCTTCACTGGTCTGCAGAAGATTGGGTTTAATGGCGTCTCTCAAAATCGCCGCCATCGCGCCGGCAATCTGGAGTCCTTCAGCGGTGATGGGCTGGCCCTCTTTCGTGTAAGCCACAATGACCTGGCCCAGCCGCCGCCGAAGGTCAGGGATATCGCGAGAGAGCGCCACCAAAGCCATCACCTCGCTCGCCGCAGTGATATCAAAACCGCTTTCATAAGTAAACTCGTCCTCCAGTTTGCCGCTGGGGGAAACACGAAAGTGCCGCAGGGAACGGTCATTCATATCCATCACGCGGCGGATATCCAGACTGGAGCGGTCAATATTGAGCCGGTTTCCCCGATAAACCGAGTGGTCTAAATAAGCGGCCAATAAATTATGCGCCAGTCCAATCGCGTGAAAATCTCCCGTCAGATGGAGATTGATTTCATCCGATGGGAGGACCTGCGCCATCCCGCCGCCGGTGGCTCCTCCTTTGACCCCAAAGATAGGTCCCAGCGACGGCTGCCGCAGCGTACAGATCGACCGGTGACCGATCCGGTTCAGTCCCAGTGAAAGTCCAAGTGTCGTGACGGTTTTTCCCTCTCCCAGCGGCGTCGGAGTCATGGCCGTCACTAAAATGTACCTCCCGAGCCGCCGGCTGTTGAGACGTTCCAGGATCGAAAGAGAAACTTTTGCCTTGTGATTGCCGAAAAGCTCAAGCTCTTCCGGACGGATACCAATTCGTCTGGCGATTTTAGTGATCGGTTGTAGTTTCATTGTCTTTGAAACCGTTTTGCCACTTCCCCCCAGGAGATCCGCCACGTCGTCGGCCTCCCATGAGGGCAAGTTTGAGGAAACCGGACATTCTGCAATTGGTCCACCAACGGCTGCAACTGCGCTTTGTCCAACGGTTCTCCCGCCATCACGGCGGAACGGCAGGCGAGGGTTTTGATCATTTGATCGGGGACCGCCTGTGAAACCCCTTTTTCCAAGAAAATAATTTCAGACAGGAGATCCCTCAGGATTTTTTTTAAATCCGCCCGATTGAGAATTCCCGGAGCGGAACGGACCAAGATACTATTGCCGCCAAAAAGTTCAATATCAAAACCGATCTTTGAGAACAATTCCTGATTTTCCTCCCAAGCGGTTTTTTCCTGAGGAGTGAGTTCTATCGTCTCCGGAAAGAGGAGCGCCTGCGATTCCAGTTTTGCCGTCTGAAATTGCTCTGTTAACCGTTCGTATCGAATCCGTTCATGGACGGTATGCTGGTCGTACACCAGCAATCCTTTTTCATCTTCGGCAAC
>JACOVV010000169.1 GCA_016177145.1 Candidatus Omnitrophota bacterium
GGGGCGGCGGGCCGAGTTATCTCCAGATGTAGGGGCGAGGCCCTTCGACGACGCTCAGGGCAAGCATGCGTCGCTCCCCCCTACTAGACAAATACACCTTCTTGCCTATATAATACGTTACCTGTTTTTATGAATCCATTCTTCTTCTATTTTTTCGCGACTCTTTTAATTCTGGCCGGTTTAGCCGTCATTCTCGCGCGGAATCCTATTTACAGCGTTCTCTCCTTGGTCGCCGCTATTTTTTCGCTCGCTTCCCTCTTTATTCTTCTGGAGGCCTTTTTCGTCGGGATCATTCTCCTGCTGGTTTACGCGGGGGCGGTCCTGGTTTTATTTCTATTCGTTGTGATGTTCCTGAACCTGAATCAAGCGGAAGTGGCGCGAGTCAAACAGAGCCGTCTGCGGCCGCTTGGATTCCTGGCGGGAGCCGCTTTCCTGGCGGAATTGCTTTGGGTCGTCAAGGCCTCGGTAAGCGCCGGCTCCTCCTCTGCTGAATCGGTCCGCGGCACGATCGAGACTATCGGAAAGATTCTTTTCACCGATTATCTTCTCCCTTTTGAACTGACCTCTTTTCTTCTATTGGCGGCTGTCATCGGAATCGTATCATTGGCAAAGGGAACTCTCAAATCATGATCGGGTTATCTCATTATCTCATTTTAAGCGGAATCCTTTTTTCCATTGGCATCGTCGGTGTCACCACCAGCCGCAATGTCCTAAAAATTCTTCTCTCGCTGGAACTTCTCTTGAACGCGGCGAACCTTTCGTTTGTCGCGTTCTCCCGTTTTAACGGCGATTACACGGGACAGTTGGTTGTTTTCTTCGTGATGCTCGTCGCCGCCGCGGAAGTCGCCATTGGCCTTGCTATCGTGGTATTGATGTACCGCCACGCCCATACGGTGCAGGCGGACGACTTGAAGGATCTCCGATGGTGATCGTTGCTCTCCCATGGATGATTCTTTTCTCGCCGTTGGCGGCTTGCGTCTTGATCACGCTCTTCTTTCTCCGCTCCAGAGTGATGAGCGCCGGTTTGGCGATCGCGTCAATTCTCATTTCTTTCGCCGCCACCGCCGCCGTTTTCTTCCAACTCCGGAACAATTCCCTGATCAACGCGTTCGAGCAATCGTTCGCTTGGATCCGGATGGGGCCGTTAGCGATTGATTTTGGAGCGATCCTTGATCCTTTATCCGTTCTGATGCTGCTGGTGGTGACCGGCGTCGGAAGCGCTATCTTTATTTATTCGCTGGGGTACATGAAGGACGATCCGAGCTTTCCCCGGTTTTTCGCTTGTCTGGCCCTCTTCGCTTTTTCGATGATCGGGATTGTGCTGGCGAATAATTTCATCCAGCTTTTCATGTTCTGGGAGCTAGTGGGATTGAGTTCTTACTTACTGATTGGTTTCTGGTATGAAAAACCTTCCGCCGCCGACGCCGGGGTGAAAGCGTTTGTCGTCAACCGCGTCGCCGACTTTGGATTTTTGTGCGGCATTATTCTGTTATGGAGCGCCTCTGACCTGGGGGCTGGGAGAAGCTTTCTCTTTTCTCATCTTTCAGCAGTCGTGCCGCATCTTGACAAAGAACTTCTTCATTGGATCACGCTGCTGATTTTCTGCGGCGTCGTTGGGAAATCAGCGCAGGTCCCTCTGCACGTCTGGCTGCCGGACGCGATGGAAGGCCCCACGCCGGTAAGCGCCCTAATCCACGCCGCCACGATGGTCGCTGCCGGCATTTATCTCCTCTGCCGGGTCTTTTTCCTTTTTGAAGCGATGCCGCAAGCGCTGTCGGTCGTCGCCCACATCGGAGCGATCACGGCATTTTTAGCGGCAACACTGGCCGTCGCGGAGAACGACATCAAGAAAATCCTCGCTTATTCAACGGTGAGCCAATTGGGATACATGGTCATGGCGCTGGGATTAGGTGGGAACATCGCGGGGATGTATCATTTAACGACACACGCTTTCTTTAAAGCGCTTCTCTTCCTGGGAGCCGGCAGTGTGATTTACGCCCTTCATCACAAACAAAATATTTGGGAAATGGGAGGGCTTTTAAAATCAATGCCTGTCACAGGCGGGACATTCCTGATCGGAACCCTGGCCCTCTGCGGTATTTTTCCATTGAGCGGTTTTTGGAGTAAAGACGAAATTCTCCTCCTCGCCGCGTCGCATAATACTCTTCTTTACTGGATCGGGACTTTCACCGCGGGACTGACGGCGTTTTACATGGGACGGGTCTTGTGGATCGCCTTCCTGGGAGAAAAACATTCCAGCCCCCATCCTGTTCGAGAATCTCCCGCCGTCATGACTTTTCCGCTTATTTTCTTAGCCATTCTTTCCGTCATCGGCGGGTTCTTGGGGATCCCCCACTTTCTGCGTGCAGCAGAACATGCCGAATTTAATTTTAATGTGGCGATTTTCTCAACCTTTGTCGCGGTGAGCGGCCTTTTGATTTCTTATCTTGTTTACGGTAAACGGCCGCGTCACGACCCTCTGGAGAAAAAATTGGGTCCCGTTTATCTATTGTTGAAAAACAAATACTTTTTCGACTCGTTGTACCGGTGGTACGTGGAAGAGGTCCAGCAACGAGCGGCGGGGCTATTCTATTTAGTTGAGAAATATGTGATTGTCCGTCTGGGGATTCATGGAATAACCTGGACAGCCAAAGGGAGCGGGCGAATCCTGCGGTATCTCCAGACAGGGGCCGTGCAAATTTACGCGTTGATCTTTGTCCTGGGGGTTACCTATCTTTTCTTTAGACTCGGAGGGATGCGATGACGGCGCCACTAGGTCCTCTCTCCTGGATTTTGCTCTGGCCGATCATCGGTATTGCCTTTATCTTTCTCACTCCCAAAGATAAAATCTCATGGATTCGATGGATCGCCAATATCATGGTTTTCCTCTCATTCGCGCTTGCTCTTGAAGTTTTCTTCAGCTATGACAGGACCGCCGGTGGTTACCAGTTCATCGACAAGATTCCATGGGTGAAACCACTGGGCATTTCTTATCACGTCGGAGTGGACGGCATCAATTCCGTCTTGGTATTGCTCCAGGCATTCTGCTCTCTCGCCGGCATTCTGGTCACCCGAAGCATCAAGGAACGGGTCAAAGAATACTATATCCTTTATCTGATGCTGATTATCGGCGTGTATGGCGTGTTTTTATCGCTTGATCTTTTCTTTCTTTATTTCTTTTATGAGATGGCGGTCATGCCGGTTTATCTTTTGATCGGCGTCTGGGGTTCGACCGACAAGGAATACGCGACGATGAAGTTGACGCTCTATCTGACCGGCGGAGCGGTGCTGGCGTTGATCGCGTTACTGGCGCTTTACGCGGGGACGGGACTAGGAACTTTTGACCTAGTCGCGATCCAACAGCATTTAGCCGCCAATCCATTGAGCCCTCAACTGCAAAACTGGATTTTCCCTGTGATTGTCGTCGGATTCGGCGTCATTGTCACCCTCTGGCCTTTCTACACCTGGTCGCCGGTCGGATACGCCGCGGCGCCGACCTCGGTCAGCATGCTGCATGCCGGCGTGTTAAAGAAATTAGGTGCTTACGCCATTTTACGTCTAGGAATTCAATTGATGCCGCAGGCGGCACAAATCTGGATGCCGTGGGTCGCGACATTGGCTGTCTTGAACATTCTTTACTGCGGGCTTATTTCTCTGACGCAGAAAGATATGAAATTTATCCTCGGGTACTCCAGCTGCAGCCACATGGGATATATTCTACTGGGACTTGCCTGTTTGAATACCATCGGGCTCAACGGCGTCGTCTTTCTGATATTCGCGCATGGAATCATGGCCGCCCTTGGATTCGCTTTGGTCGGCGCTTTCTATGATCAGACTCATACCCGAAACCTCGACGATCTCGGCGGTTTAGCGAAACGAATGCCGTTTGTCGCGACCTGTTTCACGATGGCGGCGATGGCCTCGGCCGGGCTTCCGGGATTCGCTAATTTTATCGCTGAAGTGATGATCCTTTTGGGGGCATGGGACAAGTACCGCTGGCAGGCGATTCTCGCGGTCCTCGGGATCGTCGTGACCGCCGTCTATATGCTGAAAGCGGTCCGGCTTGTTTTCCACGGGCCGCTCCCGGCAAAGTGGACTCATGTCACCGATGCCAAAACGATTTTCCAGCGGCTTCCTTACGCGTTGTTGATCCTCGTATTGTTAGCGGTCGGGTTCTGGCCGTCGCTGATCTTGAGAAATATTGAGGTTGGGACTAAGCCAATACTTGAGCAATTGGAACACCAGAGCACCGGTACACCAGTGCACCAGGCAAAGCGATGATACCTACTATTCATTGGAATTTAATATCGTTGGAAGTTTACCTCTCTTTCATTCTGGCGCTTTTGATCGTCATGGATATTCTGATACCCAAGAACTCTAAAAATTGGATTGGGAGTCTTAGTTTTGCCGGCTTATTGGGGCTTTTCCTCCTCTGGCTGCAGCAGTATCAGCTCTGGGGCCAAACTTTCGGCGGGATGTTTATCGTGGATTCCCTCGCATGGTTCTTCAAAGGGTTTTTCCTCCTGGCGATGTTTTTTGTTTTTGTCATGACGCACCAATTTTTCCGTTCCATGGGACAAAGGAGAGATGAATTTTACCTTCTTCTATGGTCTTCTTTACTGGGAATGCTGCTGGTCGCCTCATCGGCCGATTTCCTGCTTCTCTTTATCTCGATTGAAATCCTGACCCTTTCTCTGTACGTCATGACCGCTTATTTAAAGAGCGACAAACACTCTATCGAGGCCGGCATGAAATACCTGATCCTGGGGGCTTTGGCGTCAGGGTTATTTCTCTACGGCATTAGTTTCGTCTACGGAGCGTCTCATTCCACCCGTTTTGCCGAGATTCAGAAATTTGTCATGGCCAGCCCTCAAGACCCAATGCTTTTGTTCGGATTCATTTTGATTTTTTCCGCGGTCGGCTTCAAAATCGCTTCGGTCCCGTTTCACCTCTGGGTTCCCGACGTCTATCAAGGTGCTCCGACGCCGGTGACCGCCCTTCTTTCGGTGGGATCTAAGGCGGCAGGATTCGTCATCCTCCTTCGCCTTCTCTGGATTGTCTTTGCGCCACTCCATCAGCAGTGGGCTGTCGCCTTGGCAATTTTATCGGCTGTCACCATGTGTTATGGAAACCTGGCCGCGATCCCGCAGAAAAATATCAAACGTCTTCTTGGGTTTTCCAGCATCGGCCACGCCGGTTATCTCCTGATGGGAGCCGCGGCCGGTTCGACTTTAGGAGGGGGCGCCATTAGTTTCTATCTGCTGGGGTATCTTTTCACGAATCTGTGCGCTTTTCTCGTGATCGTTCTCTATTTCGCCGCCGCGAAAAGCGATGAAATCGCCGACTACTCCGGCCTCTCTCAACGCTCTCCCATTCTGGCTTGCGCGCTCTTCCTAGCGTTGATGTCGCTGGCGGGAATCCCGCCGCTGGCCGGTTTCTTTGGGAAGTTCACGTTATTCGTGGCAACGGTTCAAAGCGGCTTTATCTGGCTGGCTTTTGTCGGGGCGGCGAACGTTATTATTTCTCTCTATTATTATTTAATGGTCGTGAAGAAAATTTATATGGACCCGCCGGTTTCCGCCTATCCTATTTCCGTTTCCTGGCCGGTCCGCCTGACCCTGTGGTTCGCCATGGCGGGAATTATTGGAATCGGAATTTTCCAGGGGCCATTCCTTGACGCGGCGCTGGCGGCGGTCAAAGGAATGTTCTAAATCAAGACAGCAATCGTCACGCCCACTAACGTACCAATCAGGGTTTCTACAATCCCCCACTGAAAGATACTGGCAAACTGAGGCGTGTTGCTTAAGTAGAACATCGTGATGAAAGAAACCGGCATGATCACCTGCCACCAGGTAAGCCCCAGCGGAATTGTCGGAAGAATATACGCGACCCCCACCAAGAACTTCATCGGCCAGGAAACCTCGGAACCGTAAGGGAGCTGGAACGCCCACATCGTTCCGGCGGTGAGTGTCAGGCATTTCCAGAATGGGGCTTTTCCAAAAAAGTAGACCAGAACTCCCCAAATGACCGGCAGTAAAATCCGCCTCAGCCATAACTGCCCGGGAATATCCGGAGAGATTTGAGTTCCCCCGAGCGCGAAAAGAAAACCCCCGATGGACATGATGATAATTTCGATAACTTCAATGCTGATCATCGTGATTTATAGTTTACCACAAATCTATTCCCTATTATTATCATTGTCGCTTTTTGTTAGAGACTTTCCAGAAGATTTTCATCTTCCTCATCAACGTCTGCCATTCCCAGATAAGGGGGACGTCGATAAGGCCCCTGTTTCAGATCAACGAAGAAATTTGTGAGATGCCGATCATGTGTTATAACAGTTCCTTCGCTAGTCCTCTCTTCAACAACAAAGGTCAAAGCCGAAATTTTTTTAGCTCTGACCAGTAATTCTACTTCCCATCCCTCTCCCTCTTCCCCAAGAAAAGTCAGCGGCGCCCGAAAAACTCCTGAATCGACCTTCTCAACAGGGGTCCAGTCCTCTGTTCCCCCATATAAGGTTTCTTCCTCTGGCGTTGGATCAAATTTCCACGGTTCGGTAACTGCGCCTTCTGTGTGGAATCCAAACAAAATCGCCGCCCCATCCTTGGGAGAACCTCCAAAGCCGCGAGGGAATCGAATTCGAACAACAGTTCTTTTTTCCTGTTGACGGTTAACTTGATACTGAATAATCGGTATTTCCTCTGCGAAAATCACAGTGTAAGGCCATTGCTGGCGGCTGATGCCGTCGCTGATGGAGAGGATGCACTCCCCTATGACTGAATCCGGAAGGAAAGCAGTAAACGGGATTATATTTTCTTTACCAATATCAGGTTCCATCCTATCCAGTTGAGGGGTGAGCGGATAAATATTTCCATCAGGAGCACGCAGTATCACATGGATATCCCTAGGGGAACGCTTGTTTTGTTGAACCTTGACTTGTATCCTTAATTTCGTTCCTGGAGAAACTCTGACCGATTGATCGTCCAAACTCATCATTTGGCCTTGCTGGTCCAGATGATGCTGTACAACTTCATTTACTGTTACTGAGCGGATGAGGGGCCCCGGACTTCCAAACCACCAACGCTCTGGGAGTGCCGGTATTTCTTGCTGAACATTTCTCCGGTGTTTGGCATATTCTTTATTAAAAAGACGCAGGTAGGCGGCCGCCGTATTGACAGCGTCAAGGATTCGGCTCAGACGAATTGAATTGATCTGATACTGATGCAAAGAAGAACGGGGCATCTCTATGACTCTAAAAAGCGCTTCTAAATAAGCGGACGGCTGCGCCTCTACAGGAACGATTGAATTCCCCCATCCCGCTTGGTGGTAGTTCATCGGTACACCGTGCTTCTGAATCACTCCTTCGTGAGGAGCAGGCCCCATGGAGAGCCCGCCCGAAGCAGTCGCAGGCGATTCCGTAAATTCCGCGGCCCCTGTGGCGCGATCCGAGTCTTGAACTTGGACATCCGTGGCGGCTAAAAGCTGAAGTTGTTCTTCCAGGGTAAACCCTCCTTTAAACACAAATCTCCCCGGCCCCTTTTGATTCACATCCTCCATGATTCTCGACATCCGTTCAAGGTCGCCTTGAGAATAGCTGTTGCCAAAGAGAATCACCGCCGCCCCTTTTTTGATCAGCTTTTCAATGCTGTCGGGATCAAACGCTCTCCTCCCCCGCTTCTCTTCTACCCAGCGTCCGGAATAAGTGATCAAGAGCTGATCCGGATTGAGTTGATATTCTGGATAAAGAATTCCTAAAATCTCTTTAGCAGTTTGTTTGGCCTGGATAATTCTGTCCGGCTCTTCTTCAACGATACGATCATATTCTTCCAACGAAATAGCCGAGTCTCCGTTATTGATACGTTTGACAATCGCTGCCAGACGAGCAGGATTTCTTTTGATCTTCTCCAGAATTTCCCGGTGTTTCTGCTCATTTAGAAAATCAGCGTTTAAATAAGCCCGCAGGTATTTTGTGGCAGATTCTCTATCAACCCCATTGGCCAGGCCGTACAAGGGAGAGCCGGGATCATGACGGCTCACTTCGTTGGCATGAAGGGCCGAAACCGCCTTGCGGACATTGGCGGCCCGCAGGCCGGCTAAAGTGATATCCATTTCTCCCCATCCCGCTACTTCTTGCGGGGCAGCGACCGATTGAAAAAGCCAGTGAAATTCTTCCGGGATACCGATTTTGACGAGCCAATTCTTCATTCCTTCGTTATATCTTCCCAGAAATCCGCGATTTCTATAGGTGTGCGTGGTCACTGAAATGAAGAAGGACTCCAGGAACCTGGCTTCTTCTTCATCTCCTCGGTCTTTAGCATCATAGTAGTCCATCAACCGCCAAACCGACACTAGAGCTGCCTGGGCATCGTTGGCGTTGATCATCGGAGGACTCCATTTTTCCCCCTGCTCTTTCTTTAACGCTCTTTCTTGCTGGACGACCCATCGCCAATAGGCCTTGGAGAAAAAAGCGGAGAATTCAAGATGCGACGGAGCCGTCTGACTATCGGGATCATAGTGATACAACTGATCGATCATCGGATAGTTCCTCCAACTCCTGCGATCTTGCCAATCGAGAACATCGCGAAGCAACAGAACGCGCACTCCACTCTGATTGACCCCTTGGACCATTTGGACAAAATGTGTCTCTCCCATAAACTCCAGTTTAATGGGGGGATTGCGTTCCAGACTGGTACTTTCACGGTCCAGCTTAATTGGGTTTGATACCGTTCTAAGATCGGTCTTTTTCAATCTCCCTGGCGATCGCGGATCAGGCATCTGGGGGTAAAAAGGTTCAACGACATTCACCACCCCCTCTTTTCCCGTCAATCGCGCCATTTCCTTAGAATGGTACTGTTCCACTCTTCCCAATCCGCCGGCAAGGATAGAATGTTCTGCCGTCGCTTCGTAAATACGTTTTCCTATTAAATGAGGAGCTTGAGATTCCAGCCAGTTTTTCCTGTCTTCTCCCTTGCCGAAAGTCAGCAAGATGGCATCTGACAATGGCCCCTTAACATGAAACTCACGAATCGCTTCTAAAATGGCTTCTTGTTCCTGGGTATCCATTAGAGCGATCGCCCGCAGAACCGGATAATTCATCTCGACCGAATACAACGGTTGAAGCCCGGCAGCTTTACCGTAACGCTCAAGTCTCGATCGAATCGTTCCCTTTCCTCGGACAACAGCATCCTTCAGATCCTGATGAATAAACGTTACATCTTCTCCCCAGGTCGCCACGACACGAGGATCTTTGACCAGAAGATATTCGTTATGACCGTTCTGTTTGAGGATGCCCAACCGGCTTAATTGCTGAAGATGAGCGCCGACTAACCACTGCAATTCATCTTCCCGCATCAACCTACGGCCCCATTCAATCATTCTTTCGGCTTTTTTAATAATGGCAGTTCGTGTGATGGACCGGCTGTTACTGCTTTTTGCGGCGTTTTCCAGATAAGCCTCCAGCACAAACTGGACGATTAATCTGCGGGTGAGCCAATCTGAATTATACCCCCTCGGCCCCGTCTCTTCCGTGGCATCCATGCTGGGAAAATCAATGGGGGCGGGCATCAGACTGGAATCGAAGCCGTCCGAATTTTCTGCTATTGTTGTTTGTCTTAGACCAGGCTCGGGGGAAAGAAAAGAAATTGAAAAGGAATTAAAAAATAAAAACGAAGATAAAAACAGCAGAAATAAAACAGAAAGATTGGGTGAAATTTTTTTCTTTGTCACGATCTCGCGATCATTCTATTGTCAGTCTCATCCCCTCCCCCGTGTTCTCTCAAAATTAATCTATATTTACCATTTTCAACAGCGCTAGTCAAGCAATTCAGTAAATAACGTCAATCTTCCATCAATCGTTTCTTATCATAGATCATACTCTCGCGAGAATACTCGGCGATGTCATGGCGGCCGGTGTCCATTCGAATGGCGTCTTCAGGACAAACCTCGACGCAGAAACCGCAGTAGACGCATTTGCCGAGGTCGAGGATAAACTCGGCCGGATATTTCTCGATGTTGGGATCAGGGTGTTCGGCGGCGGTGATCTCGATACAGCGGGCCGGGCAGACGGTTTCACACATCATGCAGGCGACACAGCGGGGGGAACCGTCTTCTCTCTTTGTTAAACGATGACGGGTCCGCAGCCGAGCGCCGGTCGGCCTTGGCTGTTCGGGATACTGATAAGTCACCGCGGCGGGGATACCTTTGAACAAACCAAAAAGATGCAGGATATGCAGAGCAAGGTTTCGAAAAAAATGTTTGGAGGTAATCCACAGCCCGACGAAGACCCCCGGGATGTAGGTTTTCTCCCACCAGGTCAGTTCGCGGCGGTTGGATTTCTTCCAGGCCCGTTTCATCTGCGCTAATCGAAGATAGGCAAAGGGGCCGGCCACATCGTGATATTTCTCAAGTTGGGCGCGTTTTTGTTGGGTTGTTGTCACGTTCGAATTTCCTCTTATATGTAGGGGCAACCCTTGTGGTTGCCCTTTCGTAGGGGCGGGGTAACCCCGCCCCTACATTGTGATTCGGGCGGGCACAAGGCCCGCCCCTACGTTTATTTCATCACCAATATAACCGCCGTCACGGCGATATTGACCAGCGACGCCGGTAAAAGAATCTTCCACCCCAAATGCATCAACTGATCATAACGAAACCGCGGCAGGGTCCATCGAACCGCCATCAAGAGCCAGATAAAAAACCCTACCTTCATGAAAAACGATAAAATCCCCAATCCGACGACGGTCAAATGCGGCAATAACATCTCCCCTCCCCACGGGAAATGGAATCCATTCGGTGAAAGATATGGCACCTGCCAGCCGCCGAA
>JACOVV010000025.1 GCA_016177145.1 Candidatus Omnitrophota bacterium
CATTTTGGTTTCAGCGGACCGGCGGCGCTGGATATCAGCCGGCATGTCGCAAGGAGCAAGCAGCTAGAAGATTATGAAATCCAAGCTAATTTCGTCCCGCAGGAAAACGAGGAGTCCCTGAAAAAGAAGATCGCTCTCTTTGACGCGCGCCGCGGGAAGAAATTACTCGAAAATTTCCTGCGAAGTGAATTTTCACTGCCGGAACGATTTGTCAAAACATTGCTCAAGAAGGTAGGAACAGAGGCGAGAAACAAAATCAGCCAGTCCCTTTTGGCCTATCCCTTGCCGGTTTCTGGAGTGGTCGGCTACAAAAAAGCCGAAGTCACCGCCGGCGGAGTGGACTTAAACGAAATCCACCATTCAACGATGGAATCAAAGCGGGTCCCCGGCCTTTATTTCTGCGGCGAGATACTCGATGTAGACGGCCGGATCGGCGGGTTTAATTTTCAGTGGGCCTGGTCGAGCGGGGTTTTGGCTGGGCGCGGAGCGAGTCAAAGTCTCGTTTCTTGACAGGAGAGATAGAAGCGCGCTATACTATGTTCCCAGCACGAAAATAACACCTTCCTTCAATCGTATAATCCTATTGATCAAAAAGGTGATAATGAAAGCTCTTAAGGATGATAACGTCTTTATTTTTATTACAGTTAGCGCTGTTGGTTTTTGGGGCTGTTGCCGGTTTTCTCTGCAGGCGGAGTGAAGAACAAGCGAATTGGGCGGTCCACCTCTCGGCAGTTTTCGCCGGGGCGGTGGGGGTCATCTATTCGCTGACCGCTCTAACCGGCGGCAGGAGCTTTGATCTGGGATTCTTTTCGATCTCTCCGGTCGGCCCGCTCCGCTTAGCCATTGATCCCCTTTCCGCTTTCTTTGTGCTGGTGATTTCCTTCCTCTCGACAGTCACCTCGATTTACGCCATCGGCTACAGCCGCCACTACCAGGGGGACGGGCGGGACAGCCGCATCGCTTGTCTGGGATTCCTCTATAATCTCTTTATCCTCTCCATGATCCTGGTCGTGACGGCGCGGGACGCTTTTTATTTTCTAATCTTCTGGGAAGTTATGTCGCTAGTCTCTTATTTTTTGGTTGTTTTTGAGCATACCAAGCCGGAGGCGAGGCAGGCCGGGATTTTTTATTTTGTCATGACCCACGCCGGCACGGCATTGATCGCCGCCGCTTTCTGGCTTCTTTTTATCGAGACCGGTTCTTTTTCCTTTGACGCTTTCCGTCTTCACGCGAACAATCTCCCCAGCGTTGTCAAGAACGCCGTTTTTCTCTGCGCTCTCGCCGGGTTCGGCACAAAGGCGGGACTGGTGCCGGTGCATGTCTGGCTCCCGCGGGCGCACCCGCAAGCCCCCAGCCACGTCTCGGCCTTGATGTCGGGGGTGATGATCAAAACCGCCGTTTACGCGTTGATTCGCTTTCTATTCACTTTCTTGGGAGAGATCCCGCTCTGGTGGGGGACTCTTCTTTTAACGGTTGCGATTCTTTCGACTCTTTTTGGGATTCTCTACGCCTTGATGGAGCACGATCTCAAGCGGCTGCTCGCTTTTTCCAGCATCGAAAACATGGGGATTATCTTTCTGGGTGTTGGAATGGCGGCGGTGTTCACCTCACTGGGAGAGCCGCTCTACGCCGGTTTCGCTCTGATTGCCGCGCTGTATCATTTGATGAATCACGCTTTCTTTAAGGGGCTCCTCTTTTTAGGGGCCGGTTCGGTTCTCTCCCAAACTCATACCAGAAATATGGAGCAGTTGGGCGGACTCATCCGGAAGATGCCCTGGACTGCCGGCGCTTTTCTCATCGGGTGCCTGGCGATCTCGGCGCTCCCGCCGATGAATGGGTTTGTCAGCGAATGGATGACCCTGATGGCGCTTTTGGCCGGGAGCGGGTTTGATGGAGAAGGGCTGCGGTTTTTCACTCCGGTGCTGGCTTCTCTGCTGGGGTTCGCGGGGGCGCTGGCGGCAACCTGTTTTGTCAAAGCGTTTGGGATCACTTTTTTGGGAAGCCCGCGCTCTTCTCATTCCGAGCAGGCAACAGAGGCGAGCGTTTCCATGAAAGTAGGGCTGGGCATTCTTTCGGCCGGCTGTGTGGCGCTGGGGATTTCTTGCGGATGGATGATTCCCTTGTTGAACCGAGCCGCCAATTCGGCGCTGGGATACTCTGACGAAAATTTATTTAGTTTTAGCCGACAAGGGTTCCTGGTGAGCCCCGCGGGAATGAGCCAGATTTCTCCGCTAGTCATTTTCTTCACGCTGGCCGTTCTCTTGATCGCACTGGTGGTTTTATTGGGGAAGGGGGTTTATCGGATCGGCCCCAGTTGGGCTTGCGGGATGCCGGCGCTCTCCCCGCGGATGCAATACTCGGCGATCGGTTATTCGAAACCGATGCGGCGTGTTTTTTCTTTTCTCTATCGTCCCACCCGCCGGGTGGAAGTAGAGGAAGAGGGGCACGATCTGCTTCGCACGGCACAGCGGTTTGAGGTTAAAATCGAACCGTTTTTCGAAAAAATTCTCTATCGCCCCGCTGTCCAATGGATCAGCCGTCTTTCTGAAAGAGCCAAACAGATTCAGAGGGGACATATCCAGCTCTATTTGAGTTATATTTTTATCACACTGCTCCTGCTCTTGATTTTCGTGAGGATGTCATGAGCCCGATTTTTCTTTCGATCCTTCAGGTAATACTAGTCATGGCGCTGGCCCCTGGCGTCAGCTGGTTCATCAAAAAATTAAAAGGGGCTTCTCAAAACCGGGTCGGCCCGGCGCTGGGACAGGTTTATTTTGATTTGATCAAACTCTTCCGCAAGGAGATGGTGGTTTCGGAGACCGCTTCCTGGGTTTTTCACGCCGCCCCGTTTGTTCTGTTCGCTTCGACCCTCTTGGCGGCGGGGCTAGTCCCTTTTTTCTGGAAAGAGACACTGCTCGGATTTGCCGGCGACGCGATTTTGTTGGTCTATCTTTTAGCGCTGGGTCGTTTCTTCATCGCCCTGGCGGCGATGGACGCGGGGACTTCCTTCGGAGGAATGGGGTCGAGCCGTGAGATGTTTCTTTCTTCCCTGACGGAACCAGCATTGCTTCTTTCTTTTTTCGCTTTCTCTGTGCACACCAAAACCACTTCGCTCCAGACGATGGCTGCCTCCCTGGGAAGCGAACCGCTGACAGCGACCCTCTTTTTCACCGCGCTGATCTTTGGAGCGATGCTGATCGTCACTCTGGTGGAGAGCGCGAGGATTCCGGTGGATAATCCGGCAACCCATCTGGAATTGACGATGGTCCATGAGGCGATGATTCTGGAATATTCGGGACGATACCTCGCCCTGATCGAGTGGAGCCATCAGATCAGACAGCTTTTGTTCTTCAGTCTACTGGCGAATCTTTTCTTCCCTTTTGGTTTTTATCTATTGAAGGTTTTCGCTCTGGCTCTTTTGGTCGGCTGGATCGAGATTCACTCGGCCAAACTGCGTCTGTTCCGGGTCCCTGACTTGATCGCGATCGCCTTTGTCCTGGCGCTTCTTTCACTTCTGGGGCAGTTGATCATCGGGAGGCCGTCGTGAGCGCCGATCTGATTCCTTCGTTGATTCATTTAACCGGAATGCTTTTACTCGCCGCGGCGCTGGCGATCATCGCCTCGCCGCAATTGTTCGCCTGCATCCGCCTCTACGCGGCTCATTCTTTTCTCCTGGCCGCGACGACGATCCTAGTGGCCTGCCACGAGGGAGTAACGCATTTGTGGATTCCGGCGCTGTTGACGCTTCTATTAAAAGTGATCGTGATCCCGCAGGTTTTCTTCCGGATGATCCGGCGCCTCGGCATCCGCAGAGAAGTGGAAAGTTATATCAACATTCCATTTTCGTTGATCCTGGCGGTGGCGCTTCTTTTTCTCTCTTTTTATGGAACAGCTCACCTGCCGGGGTTAAGCGGCGTGGAAGAGAGGGAATTCATCCCGATGGCTGCCGCGACGGTCTTTTGGGGAATGCTGATGATGGCGACGAGAAAAAAAGCGCTGACGCAGATCGTGGGGCTTCTGTTGATGGAGAACGGCCTTTTCCTGATGGCGATCACGCTCACTTCAGGGATGCCGCTTTTGGTCGAGTTGGGGATCTTCTTCGACGTGCTGGTCGGCGTTATCATTATGGGAGTTTTCGTCTTTAAAATCCGGGACGCGTTCGAAGGGATTGACGTGGATGATTTGACGGTGTTGAAAGGGTAAAAAATGATTCTGAATTTATTAATCGTTCCATTGATCGCGGCGTTATTCTGCCAGATATCACCGACAATCAAGGTGAACCGTTTTTCTTTTGTTGCCGGGGCATTGGCATCAGCGGTTTTAGGATGGCGGGCTGTTTTCTTCTCAAGTTTTGAGAAGACGGTTTTCGCCATGGGCGGGAAACTGCTGATGGACCCGCTGTCGGCGGTTTTTGTTCTCCTCATTGTGTCGGTGGGACTCTTATCGGTTGTCTACGGGGCGGGGTATCTTTTTAGAGAAGATTCCGGGATTTCATTTCCCAAGCTCCGCCGGTATACCTGTTTTTTTCATCTCTTCCTTTTTACGATGCTGTTGACGGTCCTCTCCAATAACCTGGGAATCATGTGGATCGCCATCGAGGGGACAACGCTCGCCTCCGCGTTTTTGGTGAATGTGGACGATAAAAAAAGTTCCATCGAAGCGGCGTGGAAATATTTGATCCTCTGCACCGTCGGGATCGCCCTGGCGCTCTTCGGGATCATTCTCGTCTATTATTCGGCCGTGTCGGGAGCGGCGGGGGAGAGCAAAGATTCCCTGAACTGGACCTTTCTGTTAGAGCACGCGCGGCAGTTGAATCCGGAAGTGATGAAACTCGCGTTTATCTTTATTCTCGTCGGGTATGGAACCAAGGCGGGGTTGGCCCCGTTTCACTCATGGCTTCCGGACGCCCACAGCCAGGCCCCCAGCCCCGTGAGCGCGCTTTTATCAGGAGTGTTGCTTAGCTGCGCTACGCTAGGAATCTTACGGTTCCATCTTTTGACGCAAGCCGCGACCGGTTCTCTTTTTTCATCCCATCTTCTTGTTTTCTTCGGGATCCTTTCTGTCGCCGTCGCCGTCCCCTTTATTTTGGAACAGGCCGATTACAAGCGGCTCTTCGCTTATTCCAGCGTCGAGCATATGGGGCTGGTCGTGACCGGGATCGGGTTCGGCAGTCCGTTGGCTATTTACGGAGCGATCTTCCATGTCATCGTCCACGCTTTCAACAAATCGCTCCTCTTTTTCAGCTGTGGGCATCTCCTGTACCACTTTGAAACCAAAGAGATTAAAAAGGTCAGAGGGATTTTAAGAACGCGCCCGTTTTTAGGAGTGATTTTCTTTCTGGGGACAATGGCGATTACCGGACTGCCTCCCTTCGGCACTTTTGTCAGTGAGTTCATGATCTTAAGCGGGGGATTTAGCGCCCACCGGTGGGCCGCCTGCGGGATTCTTCTGTTTTTGCTGGTGTTTATTTTTGCCGGATTCCTGCGCCACGCGAGCCGCATGACCTTTGGAGAGAGTTCCGCTTCCGGCCATTCGCAAAAGAACCTTTGGATGGATGGAGTTTTGCTCGCGGGAATGGTTTTGATTCTTGTGATGGGGTTTTACCTGCCGAGTCCATTGCATCAGTTGATACAAAAAGCGAGCGTTATCGCCGGCGGAGTCTCCTCATGAAAATAAATCAGGAATCGCGCCTAGTGGTCGAGAAGGACGAGATCATTCGTAAGGTACAAACACTGGTCCAGGATTCAAAAATGCGGTTTCTATTTCTCTTTGCTTCGGATGAAAGAAGAGAGAGGGGAAATTTTTGCCTCCGATACCTGTTTTCCTATCCCCAGCAGGACCGGTTCCTGACGCTCGAAGTTGACATTTCAGAGAAAGCGCCCAGTTTCCCTTCGGTGACGCCGCTGTTGCCCCAGGCCGATTGGATGGAGAGAGAAATTCAGGACCTCTACGGACTTGTCCCCCAGGGGCATCCCGACCCGCGCCGGCTCGTCCTCCACGGAAAAGAGGGGGAATATTCCTTTGACCGGGTCGAAGGAGAAGGGGTTTTTGAAATTCCGGTCGGGCCGGTTCACGCGGGGATCATCGAACCGGGGCATTTCCGTTTTTCCTCGGCCGGTGAAAGTATTCTCAAACTTGAAATCCGGCATTTTTACACCCACAAGGGGATTGAAAAACTCGGTGAAGGGAAAAGCGCCGATCATCTGCTCTGTTTAGCGGAGCGGATCTCAGGAGACAATTCTCTGGCCCACGCGACCGCCTGCGCGCAAGGGTTAGAAGACCTCTGCGGCCTTTCAGCGCCGCCGCGCGCCCATCTGCTGCGCGTGATTTTTCTCGAGATGGAACGGATCTACAACCATTTGGGAGACATTTCCGGGATGAGTATGGATGTGGCTTTCGGTTTTGGCGCCGCGCAACTGGCGAGGATCAAAGAACAGATGATGCGGCTCAACGAACGCCTCACCGGCAGCCGCCTGCTCCGTTCGGTGGTCATCGTCGGCGGCGTCCGGAGAGATATCTCTAAAGATCAGCAGGCCTTTCTTCTCAATGAACTGAAACGAATCAAACAAGATTTTGACAGCGTCATTCAATTTTTGTGGAGCGTCAGTTCCTTGATGGATCGAATCCAGGGGACCGGCGTCATCACCAAAGAGATCGCCGAGGTTTTAGGGGCGGTTGGCCCGGTCGCGAGGGCTTCAGGGATTGACCGTGACCTGCGGCGGGAACATTCCTACGCCGCGTATCAGAACCTCTTTTTTATGGTTCCTGTTTTCCCTGAAGGAGACGTGGAGAGCCGGATGAAGGTGAGAGTGCAGGAAATTTATGAATCTTTTAAACTGATTCAGGAAGCGGTGGAAGCGCTCCCCCAGACTCCTTGTCGTGTTCCCGCGGGAGATCTGCCCCCCAACCAAAGCGCTCTTGGGTATGTCGAATCGCCGCGCGGTTCCTGTTTCCATTGGATACAGACCGACTCGAAAGGGAAGATCGCGCGGTGGAAAATTCAATCTCCCTCTTTTACCAATTGGCGGTTGATCGAATACGCGGTCCTCGGGAACATCGTTCCGGATTTCCCGCTGATCAATAAAAGCATGAATCTTTCTTACTCGGGAAACGACAGATGAGTAGATTAC
>JACOVV010000171.1 GCA_016177145.1 Candidatus Omnitrophota bacterium
TCCTCCGCCCTCCCTGTAACGTTGCCGGCGATGATCCGTGCCATGGAAATAACTGAGAGGCCTAAAGTCATGAGAATTCCATACGGCAGTAAATCAGCACCTACCCCGAGCCCTAAGGAGATCATCCCCAGATTTGCGACTCCTGCAGCTATTCCAAGGAACTTTAACCCTGCATCGGCGAGCCAGCCGCCGCCTCTGGTCTGAAACAGGGACTGTCCTGCTCGATTCTCTGTGACAAACACACCGATTAACAAACCGGTCGCAAAGAGTAAAGCGGGAGAAAGCATGAGGGCGTTCAACAAATCCAGATTGGACATCGTCCACAAATTCAATAGAAAAGAAAGAGCTCCCAATAGTAACACAACCCGGATTGGCCTGACCTCCGAAAGGAGATCCGGCGTCTTGCCGATGGCTCCTTTAACGGGGCTCGTAGCTAATTGCGCAAAGTCCCTCCCGACGCGACTTCCTGCCTCAGCGGCCTCCTCTGGGAATGAAGAAGTCCGCGCCGCTCGTGTTAAGAAGCTCCAACGCAACGTATGGCTGTTCCAAAATTCCCCTCCTCCTCCCGAGGCCTTGAATTCAAAAGTCACTCCTCCTGTATAATAGGCGATTTGTCCTAGGGCCTCTATCACCAGGCGCGGCGCGAAAAGAACAAAGTCACGAATTCTTCTTTCAAGCCACCGTCCCCAGCCGACCCATGACAATCCAATCAAAAAGCCGGCGACGCCTGCCGCCAAAACAGGGGCTAAAGAGATACTATTTAACGCTCCCATGATTGTTTCAGGAGAGAAGAGACCTGCTGCTGCCGACACCATTCCTGCATCTGGTATTGGAATAGGCGGGCCACCCGCACCGGAAAGTATGGCCGCCGCTGCAGCGAATACAGCTCCCGTAATGATCGCTGAGGTAATTGAGGTTCCTGAAGAACGAATCGTAGCGATCAAGCCATGGAATGTCAAAATTTGATTAAAGAATGACCCGAGCACCCAGAAGATCATGTTGATGCCGACGAACGGAGTGAGATCGAATTTAATCATGATGGGTTGCGACATAATATTGAGAAGCGCCGAAATAGAGCTGACATAAAATCGCCCATCGTTACGATTAGCTTCCCGCTCGAAGAAGGAGAGCGGTCCCCAATCGTTAATATGCTGCGTTCGAAAATCTCCTAAGGTATTGCTTCTTCCACCAGACCACCGCGGCACAGCAGTCATTAACTCTGTATGACTCTTCTTTTCTCTCAGCTTGTGCCAGAAAGCGTTTGACAAAGCGTACTCTGGAATGTATCCCAATCCGGCCATGTTGTTTGCCACATGGAGCACTCCCCAATAATCTTCGCTGATTCCAGGATAATTAGGGACAGAACCGATTAATCCAAAATGACGATCCAGACGACCGGTGTGGCGACGCATCGAAGCAGTCCATGCTGCCCTTGGGTATTGAGGATCTGCGAACCGCTTCAAAGTCTCTCCATACGGAATGGCCATGATATTCCCCCATCCGGTTCCAACGATCGGATTGTAACTCATCATGTAAGAGCCATGCCCTTCTTCGACTAACCGTGAATGGTCTCCTACCGGCATCAGAGTATCGGTGGTTCCCCTGGAGGCAACAATAATGGCGAGGTTCGGGTTGCTTCGCATCCGCTCGATATCGGTGACGAAATTGTCCACATGGAGAGTGGAGGCGTTCCGGTCAAGGATCACCATGGATTTGATGTCGAGGATCTCCGGTACGCTGAATACCACATTCATCGAGGCCGACTTGCTTCCAAAAGCGGTCGTGTTATGTCCCACATAGCCGGTGCTTCCACCTATTACATTATGCTGGCCGCCGTTAGAGACGTACTCGAGCAAACGAGCTAACTTCTCTCTCTGGCCTATTTCGCTGGTGGGGCCAATGTTCGTATAGAGGGGGTGATTCGCACTGTTATCGTAGTTGTTATATTGATTACTGATTAAAACCCAAGTGGTATGTCTTCCCAATCCCTCCCGCCCCAGGGCCTCTGCCATCTCTACCATATTAATCGAGGTATCATTGCTATTTCCTCCCGCTGCTTCAGGAGCCATCATCTCAATCACCCATCGCCTGAACTGCCAGCCGAGAATAACGCTGGCCCGCTCATTCCCTGTAACGTTGATACGGAGATCTGGGTCTAAATTGTTATCATCGAGTTGTCTTAAGTGGAAGAGCGTAACACCATTGTTATTGTCACTAGTAGCTTCTGCAGTATGCAGAGCGTTCAACCAATCGACTGGATTCGTACTGATTCCTTGCGCTCTGGCCTGTATTTCCAGCGCATTGAGATGAGCAATGGCTCCTGGATCATTATTATTGAAGAGGTGATTGAAGTTATCCATCACCATTTGGGTCGCTTGGGCGGGTGCGCCTGCGCCATTAAATCTAAATACAAGCGAAGCCAGGGAATTCCCACCTGCATAGACGATGGCTGTTCTGCCGGCTTCATCGCTTGCCGGGTCTCGCCAGTCGGGATCCCTCTGGCTGAGAACTCCAGGGCCTCGCGTGGGGATCAGTCTGAATACGGTTGTGGCCAGCACCCAGACACCGTAATGCATCAACCGGAGCATTTTAATGAAGTTGTAACCACCCCAGGAGAGTTTCCAGAGATCGTTGGAGCGTTCAAAGAACCAGTCGTAGCTCACCTGCCCTATCCAAATGGCAAGCCCCAGATAAACGGCGAAATGGAAGAAATAGAGTAGAATCGTTCTGGGACGGGCATCGCCGATAGAAGCTTTAAAATGATTATAGAACATCAGTCCCAGGAGAGAACGGCCAAAGACGATCGAAATCAACGCTTCACCCCCCACGACTAAAGCCATGACCCCTTCCAGCATTTTCACATCGAGACTGGGGTACTGGATCGTCCCTAACGAAATGCCTACTATGGCCAATAAAGCAATGCCGATGCCGACGGAAGTCCATCGGCTCGCTCCTGTTCTCCCCTGCATTCGGTTCATATAGAAGCGTTCGCTGAAAATATTATAGAGGATCAACGCTCCTGCCATGACCACAAAAAGGATCGAGAGCTCTGTTCCGGCGCCTGCCAGGTATTTAGCGCCGAAATCTAAAAACGGCTTGGTGTGGGATTGCGTTCCTTGATGGAAGATGATTCCCAAAAGGGCGATCACTATCTTAGGGAGAAGCGTCGCATATTCCCCTAAGATCGGATGTAAGGGTCTTATTTCTTCTCTCTCAACCATTCGAGCGATATCTTCCTTGATGCCGTTTCCGACAAAATGCGGGTTTCCATGATTGTCGGAGTCAGTTCCGATGTAAGTATCGGTGCTGCCGTCGGACCTGATAACTCTTCCGATGAGTTCGTTCAGAGCCGTTTGGAATTGGCCTGAAGTGAGGTGACTACTTTTTTTATCTTCGGACAACGCCCGGCTGAGCCGATCGGCATATTCTCCAAGATAGATTTCCAGTTCACTCCATATTTGCATATCAGGGATATCCCCAGGATTGCCAAGACTATACTTCGCGACACTTCGCCCTGCCGTACCGCGAGTGATCTCCTCGGCAAAATAGCGGCTAATACCTCTGGCAAAGAGATCCAGTCTTTCCAGAAACTCATCTCTTTGTTGTGTGTCATTCGCAAAAGCAGTCTCCGCCCAAGCATAGGCCAGTGTATAAATATTCAACAGAGGAAACAGAAATACCGACTCTGGATCTCCATAGTTTAGTAAGATTCTTCCTCTATTGGCAGGGGCCGTTGTGGCAGGAACTTGTTGTTGTGGTGGTAGCAGTTGCTGCCTAATTTCACCACTAATTTCTTCAACCTCCCATCGTCTATTCAACGCAGTTATGAGTGAATTCCATTGTACCGTTCTATCATCCCCTGGTACTCCGGCATTGGTTCTATCTGTCTCGACTGTCCCAAGAACCCATGCGGCAAACCGCCGATGGGCTCTAGACGCCTGATCATCGGTGTATAATAGATCCTGTGGCTGTGTTAACTGTGTCCGGATTGCAACCTCTCTTTGATGTCTTCGCCATATCCTGCCATACACCCAGTCCCACACCCAGATGAGCAGAGTAATCACTAAAGCCGCGCTCACGGCAAGCACTGGAATACTCGTCAACCAAGCAGGAAGAACTTCAGTTTCGGATTCATGGTACACAAGTTTTTTGGTAGTCTCTCCAAATTCATACGGATTTTTTCCCTCTTTGCCATACACCAGCGCCGCGGTGACGGAGGGGGATTCGGACCAGCCGCTCTTATCCTGTTTAGGAAGCAAGAGGTATCCCTGTCCTGTTTCGATGCCAATACCACGGACATGATCCTGATCCGGAGTGATGCCGGCGACCTCTGAGAGAATAGGCTGTTTCTGCAGTAACGCTTCTAATTTTTCTTCTGCCCATCTTGCCGCCGTCTTATGTCCAATCTTTTGCGCCACTCGCCAGAAGTGGGCCACCGCCTCAGGTGAGATAACGCGCCCTTCTTCTCGTGGGAAAGCGGGGCTCCAATCGAGTCCTCCTAGTCCATTGACTCTCACCCCGTAAACCCGCGCTACATGATTGAGCCATTGTTTCAGTTCCTGATTGGAAATTCCCCCCATCGCGTGGGCCATCTCGATAAACCAGAGCGCGCCGTCCACCGAACCCCACATCTGCGGCGCGGTCGTCCGTTCATCGGCCGTCTCCTGATTCAAAACGTCATAGATGTCGAAGAGACCGACCGGGATCATCCCTTCTCTCTGGACCACTCCTCCTTTTTGTTGAAGGTAACCGGCTAATTCAAATTGCATGGCCAGGGCCTGCCACTTTTGTTGCGCTTTCCTCAACTCGGGTGAGGCCACGCGCTGATCATCTTCATCCAACTGAGCGCGCTGACCCGGATCCAAACGCTGGAAAGTTTCTTTTCTCTCGCGAATCAAATGATTAATCAGTTGTTGATGTCCATCGAGCGCTAGAAGCGTCCCGGGCAAAGCGCTTCCTGCTAATTGCTGACGGTACTGAGCCAACGACTGCGACAATTGATTAAGAAAACCAATGGGCGCTCGATCAAGATACTGGCGATTGTCGTTAAACCACCGGATCTCTTTCTGAATGAGCTGTTCGATGAAAGAACTGGTGGATTGCTTCAACGTGAGATAGTGTTCTTTGATCCACTCTTCCTGTTGCGGCAAAGCCACGGAGGTTGTCTGTGCCAGTTTAGTGAGGTTGGCCTGTTGTTTTCTGAGAGATTCTAAAAGGGGAACATCTTCCTCTAAATTCCGTTTGACTATGGCCGCTATCCTCTCTTCCAGCCCTGCTTTGAGGGATTCGACAATGGGAGCCGTTTCCTTTAAGAGAAGATAAACCTTCGCGTTGGTCCTCGTGGAATAATAAGGGAACTGTTTGGGATACGCCCGGATCCCCAGAATCGGCTGGGTCGGCTCGCGCGGCAGTCCTTCGGCGTACCCGCCGTCATAAGGACTCGTGCGGTATTCGAAAACACGAGTCAATAAATTCACCGCTAACTCCAGGGCGGTGGAATCGCCGGTCTTTTGCGCTACCTGGAAAGCCATCATCGCGCCGGCCACATCGGCCTCGAGCCGTTCTTGTGATAACACGATCGCCTTATTGCGCGGATCGTACATTTCCGGCTGGCCGCTTTGGGCATTATAGAAGTTCCGCAAATGCCACCGGCCTCCATCGGTCACCTTTGAATAGAATCGCACAATGGCTTTTGCTTGTTCTGTCTTCCCCTGGCTTAAGAGAAGCGGCGCTAACTCCGCTTCACGGACCGTATCCACCCAGTTTTCAGAGACGGCCCCGGGAGAGGTCAGGATCAATCCATTGTTTTCCTGGGTGGGAGAGAGAGTAAAGGATTGAACCGCTTTGTCAATGAGAGGAGTTTCTTTCTCTGGAGCGGCCTTTCCTTCAGTAGTCTGCGGCGCTGTCTCTTCTTCCTGATAAGGAAGCGCGTTGTTCGCGGAGCGGGCCATAACGGTGGGACGACTCTGCAAAACAGTCCACATTTCCATCGGGGACATGGTAGGGAATCTCTCCGGATCGCTGAAGTGTTTGCCCAGGAAAGGATCCGATGGAACCAGCCCAATCTTCTTGGCAGTGTAATTGATCCAGTTGGCGTAAATGCGGTTGCGGACATCGGCAGTCCAGCCGGCCCCTCTTGACGGGAACACAGCCGTATCTTCAGTCCCGTAGGCGACCACAAACCCGCTCTCATCCAAAACCCTCGGATCGTACAATTCTTTTCTGGGAGAAGAGAATCCGTAGGTGTACCCGTACAGCGCCCGGATGCTGTTGGCGACATCCTCAAGGACGTCGTTGATCTCGACCAGGTGGCCGTCCCGGCCGTCAATGGTGTAGATCGGGTTTCCAGCCGGATCCAGAACGACGATGACCGGGTAGGGATTGCCGACCTTCTCGGAGCGGTAATAGAGCACCTGGGAAAGCTGGCCGTCAATCTCCAGCTCACCGATGCGGTCTTCGTTGTCGCCGGTGAGGGTGATCACTTCACCGTTGGAGCCGGGGCGGACTCTGTAGAAGTCAAACGCTCTGGAACGACTCTTTTCTTTGGCATCGCCACTTCCCACAACGCTTAGCTTCCCAAGATGGAGAATATCTTTTTCTTGTCCATCGTAGTGCAGAGTCGCGGAAGTGATATGTTGGACATCAATCCCGGCGCGGCGAAGGTCATCTACGGCCACGATTAATATTTTCCCTCCGGCTGTTGGTAAAGTACGCGGTGTCAAAATAGCCGCCATCCGGGTCGGTTCATGTATTTGCGGATAAAATAACGGGTTCTTCAATCCCGGAATCCAGAAACGAAGATTTCCTGGCGCGGGATCTTCTTCAATCGTCACACTCCTCTTTTTCTCATCAATGATACTGAGTGAGATTCCAGCCGCTTCGTTGGATGAATCAAGATAGAGGTAAGCAAAATCGCGTCCCGTGAAATCGGTTTGCGCTAATTCTACCCCTACTTCTGCTTTTCGCACTATCACCCCAATTTCTTTCTCAAAGGGTACTGGCGATTTCTCAGGAAGGTAATAGACATATTTCTCAGCAGGATTTTTATCATCTCTGCTCTTTACTTTATGTTCGACACTGGCATACAAATTCCCCTGGACGTCAAACCACCGGTCGGAGTGATAGAGTCTACCGCCGTTATTGGCGAAAGCCATCATCACCACCTGACGCCACTGCCCTTCGGGGAGATTCGGAAAGTAGTTATTGACACTGGTTAAATCATGGACACTGTGATAGGCCATTAAGTTGGCTGCGCCAAGATCACCCAGTTCGTTTAGCGCTGGCGCTTTGCCGCTGGATTGCAGAACTTTGAGTTGGTTGATCCTCTGTGTAAGGACATCCAATGGCAATACGGTATTTTTTGCTTGTGGATTGATCACCTTCTGTTTCTGATCATATTCTTCAAACGCCTGCTTGATTGATGTTTTTACTTCATCAATTCCCCTCAACGGTTTTGAGTTACCATAGAACAATTGAATCGCGTCTTTGTAATCTCCATTTTCATAGTGATCCAAATACAAGATCACATGGTATCCTTTTTCCCCTTCGTCATACCGGATGGAAGCAAGAGGTTCTCCCCACCGGCCACGGATGTCGGTCCATTCCGTGAGGCCGGCTTTGTCGGTGTTTTCGCCATAAGCCATTTCGTAATAACCATCATGATCTTCATCCACCCATGTGACCTTTGCTTCATACTGCCAGTTGTCTCCTTCGTTAAAGGCGCTTCGCTCAGGGTCAGGGTCATAACGATAGAGGCGCCTTCCTTGTTCTATTCCCCTCGCGGGCTCAATGGAAACAACCGTTTTCTTCCCCTGAGTCAGTTTCCCATCGGCACCTGCTTCGCCGACCTTCTCTTCTCTTAGATTCCCTCTGGCGTCGTACCAACTCTTTCTGGAAATTCCGGTCAATTCATCGGTTTCTTCCCCATTCAACCACCACAGCCCCTCATTGGTCTTATTCCAAGTCATCCCTCGCAAACTCTTCAGGTGTCTTTCGAATAAAGCGGCATTACCCAAGACTCGTTCAATGCTGTCCAGATTGATCCTTGTCATGCCTTCAAAAGAAGTTAATACTCCTCCTTTATTGTCTGGAATGTTTACTTTATAGGTTAAGTTAGTATGTTCCCGCCCGAATCCTTTATGATAACTAGAAACTAATTGTTTCTTTGCTGCTTCTTTTTCCGCATCGGTTCCAGAAATTGCCTGCTCTAGGAGCGTCTCAATTCCTTTCGGTCCTTCCTCCGGCTCAAAATCACCCTGATGGTACCGCCATGTCCATTGGAAATGATTCAGGAAGTAGTCAATCCTAGCGACCTCAATCCCCCGGCGATTGACGAGGGTGATCCATTGGCCTTTCTGTCCCTTGCCGCCGACTTTTTCGATGAGAGCGGCCATCAAACCATCTTCTGTACGGTGTATCCTATCGTCATCAGCCCTGGTCAGGATAGTCGCTTTGTACTCTAATTCCCTCATTTGCCTAGTATCGGGATAGTAAGTATACGCGTATCCTCCCATGGCACGCGTTCCCTTGACTGGTTTTATAATAGTTTCCTCCTTAAATGGAATCCTTACTTCCGCAGGAAGTCTTTCCGTTTGTGGAATAATTCGAAAAGTATAGCCATCTTTGTCATTTCCTTCGATACGAGCTATTTCTACCTCTGCGTCATAGATAGAAATCCATTCTTTGTAGTGATAATCTTTAGGGGGCAGAGCGCGATTTGGGAGTCCTCGCAACATATTTTCAGCATTAGCAATCTGGCCCCTGAATGAGCCAAGGAGTTTATCTTTGGTCTCAGGACTTTCGAATTGGTTCTTATCCCGAATCAACGCTACCCGAAGCTTGTTGCTTTTGGATCGAATAAGGAATTCCTGGATGGCTTTTATTTCTTGTCCGTCGTTGCTGGATGAGGTTGGCATGTTTTGCAAAACGTCACCAATGTTATTGCTAAGCTTGATGGCCTCAATAACCGGCCCTTTCTTTTCGTCAATGGTGAAGGGTGTTTCTAACGAACTAACGGGATAAGTAACACGAATGCCGCCTTCTACAACCGTGAAGAAATAGCCATCTTGTTCATTACCCAACAGAATATAATCCGGTTCAGTGCCTCGACTATACCTGCTTAACTTCAATTCCAAGGTATTGGGATCTATTAGAGCATGTGTTTTAATGTCTAGTTTAGTAGGAGTTGTCCCTGGTTTAGCCGCACCGCCAGCATCCCCGACCGCTCCATAGGCAGCGTATACCAATCCTTTAAGAACGAAATTCTCTATTTCGTTGGGAGACAAGATTCCGTCTTGAGGAGGAGATCTTTCTCCCACCGATGCCACGAGAATATTCTGATATGGATCATAAAGTTCCTGGTAGAGTCGTTCTTTCACATCTACTGGCTGCTGAATATCAATATCATTAATGGGTAATTGCGCTTTTGTCTGTGGTTCCTGATCGGTTCCTGATTTTTTAACTTGTTTAGCCGCTCCCTTGAGCGCTTCTTTGTAGATCTCAGGATATTCTCTCTTTAAGGCATCTTCTACTCCCCAACTCTGACCAGCGCCCATAGGAAGATAGAGCCCCTTGAAGGAAAGCGGGGCGTTCATCTGGTAAGACATATTTCTGACGATGGAAACCGCTTGTTCCACTGCCATATTGTGGTATTTATCCGCTTCTTTCTTAATCCCCTGCAGTTGATACAATACGCTCAATTCTTCATAGAACTGTGTTAAGTAATACGCTCTTTGTCCTAATATGACGTATGCCCAATTGCGATTCCAATATCGCTCCCAATCCTGAACCGATCGGGCTGCTTTGTCCGCTTCGGCCTTATTATTTGCCGCTCGATAGTCGCCTAAATTCAAACGCAGATACGATCCTGAGATATTAGCCATTTGTTGTCTAGCCGAGGCTTCCCAATTTCCATGATGAGGATTAGTATCTCCAACTTTCTCAGTGAGGATCTGAAGTTGATTCACCGCCTGCTGGAGTAAAGAGATTCTCTTCTCCACTCCGGACAAGGGTCGGCCTTCCGACTGGATGGTCACTGGACTTGTTCCTAAACGAGCCATTTCAAGAGCCGTCTCAATATACCAGTATCCTTCTGGCAAGTTTTCAAGCGCCGGCAGTTGGATGGCCGATCCTTCCATGGCATTCTGATGGCTTAAAATCCCAAACCATCCTTCATAGCCGCTGCGATCAGACTCTTTACGGGCGAATTCTTTAGGCCGGCCATCAACGGTATAGACACCGAACAATTTCTCTCTGGGGGCGTCTTTCCCTTTCCAATCCTCATCGGACAGTTCAAACAGAGCTATCCCGGCAGTCCCCTGATCGGAGGATAACAAGGTCTGGTGCATATTCTGAGCCACACGAATCTGCGTCTTCTGTTCCTGTGATTTAGCCGGATTTGCTGGAGCCCCCGCTTCACTGACAAACAACGGGATTTGATGAAGCCGGGCAATGTCAAGACCTGTCCGCAGATTGGAATCAGAGCCATAATGGTTCAGCGCCACACCGATATTTTTCGCGTTCAATTCTTTCAAACGGCTACTGATCAAGCCGGCTAAGGTCTCATTAAAAGTTCCCAATCCCAGATAGATGGGAACTTCGATTTCTTTTCCTTTAAGCGCAGCCCTTCCTTGAGCCGCTTCGTTAACCATAGAACGGATCAATTCCTCCCGGGTCATTTCTTTAATATGAGCATACTTGTCACTCTCCCAAAAAACCTGATTTCCTCCCTCGTCCGGAGACAGGTGGAGATCGACTTCATTCCCCAAAAAGATTCCTTTGACATACCACTCACGCCCCCAAGTCTGGAGGAATTGGAGCCATTCGGAATGAACTAAGTTAGAATTGTTCCAATCACTCGGAAGGAACCGGACAAAAATTCCCAAATCATACTTTGAGGCAACGTGATTGAAGATCCTCTTCAACCCAGCCGCTTCCGATCCTACCGGCAAGTCGTAGGTGGCAAACGAATCCATGTGAAGTTCTTCCTTGATCTTTCTCGCATAACCGAGCGGCGGATTGCCGTTGTTCGGCGCCAGGTTTTTATCTTCTTCATCAAGCAGGGCGGAGAAGATTTGCGCCATTGATGCTTCCCCAGGAATCAATGTCCCGGACGGTTGGGCATTGATTGTGCGATAAAACGGCCGTGTGGTCCCGCGGTCTGTGATCTCCAATTTTCCGCTCGCATTGTATCCCACCACGACTTGCGGGTTTTTCCCTTCACTTCTATCAGAGATATCGGCCGTCTTCTGATCGTGTTCTTGAATTTCTCCTCTCGCATCTTGCTGCGCCTTCTGTTTTGCGGCATTCAGCGCCTTTACCATATTTTGCGGCATCCGGCTGCGATGTTCCGCTGTTGTCAAATTATCAAGGAACTGTTTGATTTCTTTTTGCCGGTCATTCGGTATGAGTGTCGGCACCTCAATGAGCTCCAAGGCAGAAACCTCTTCTTGGGCCGTAGTCGGTTGGCTTGTTCTCACTTGTTTTGGTTTTGATCCTTGTCTTAAGAATTCACGAATTCGGCTGGCAGCCTCATGGGTTTCTTCATCCGTTGCCAGTGTGTCAGGTCCTATCTGAAGATCTCTGCGAATGACCATTTTTGTTACCGGATCAAAGATATAGTCCAGCGTTCCACCAGCCCCTTTCATATCTGTAATATGAAGCGTATAAAGTGCCGTTGGACTTGCGGCGGAAGCGGATTCAATGTTACCCAGCGTCTCTCCGGCCTCTGAATAAATGTTAAACAAATCGGTAGTTTGCTGACGTGTGATTTTATAGCCGGGTTGATTCAATTGATCAAAAATCTGTCTATGGGACCGCTGGATATCTTCAATCTTGGTCTCAGGCGCGATAAGGGCAAGGCGTTTCTGTATCTGAGCCGTTAAGGGAGTACGTGGATCACGTAATAACTCCGTGAGTTGAATTGGTTTCCCTTCGGCCTGGAGTTCAAAAACCTCAAGAATATCGTCATCCTTCAAATTTGCTTCCGTTGGGTCGAATACCGGTTTTGACTCCGTTTGACGCGCGTCATACTCCGTCCGTTTCTTTTCTTTTCCTGTAACGGAATCCCTGCTTACCCATACATAACTCTCCAGAAGCTTATCATCGATTGCCAGGAGTCTGCCAAAGGGGTCCTCTTTAGTCCTGTAGTCCTGACGTATTCTGCCAGTTTCCTGTTCGCTAGTAGTAATTCTAACAGCCGGTACTTTTTGATTAGGTTGCTGCGGTACCTGTAAGGAAACTTGATGATCACCAGGTTTCACTTCGTATTCTTCATCTAAGAAAGTTTCTCCCCATGGGTGCGTGTTATAAATACGACCTTGATGCATTTGATCCATCGGCAGCGCTTTCCCATCCCCGAACGCCGATCTAACATCATAATTCCCGAAAACCAATCCCATTGACATAGCAACCCATTCATGGGTATCACCCGGTTTCCATAATCCGACGTAATTCCCTTTTACCCCGCCATCCACTGTGTCGACTCGATAGGTAAGCATTGGAGTTGTTAATGATATTGGTGTAGTTGGCTTCGAAAGTTCCTGCGGAGGTAAATTGTCATACAACCAGTCCCCACCGGCAAAAGACCATTGAATCGTGTTCTCTGTTATTTTGAGGTCGTCACCTTTTAGAGCAGCCTTCTCAATGAGGGTGCTGACGTCCATCACATCCGTTCCATTGATATACCCAATGGCGGTGTCGTACTGTTTGAGGTAACTCTTTCCACTAATGAGTTGTTCCAGGGTCACGATATTTCTCAGGGCCCTTCCTAATACTTCAACCGCCAGGTGAACGAAACGTTCATGGTTTGGTTTTGGTGAGCCGTCAATGCCATACTCCACAATCTTATACTTCGCCAGGAGGACTTCCTGCTCTTTTCCGTTGATGGTGAGTTTGACTTTCTCGGTAGAATCAAACGCCCATTCCTCTTTCAGCTTGCTGTCAATGACCTTCCCGTTTTCATCGAGAATGTCCACCCAGACCTGGACTTTGTTCCGGATCGTGGTCTTGTCAACATACGAAAGGATCTCGGTCCGTAGGCGGGACTTGCCGTCTTCGGCGGTTTCGGTTTCGCGGCGGGCCCGTTCGTCGCCGAGAATAAACCAGGTTTCTCTCTCGGTCCCGAGAGCGGTCCGGGCGCGGTAACCGGCGAGCCAGGCGCCGATCGCCTCGTCCCAGCGCAACTCGATTTTGCCTTCCGATTCCCCGATCAAGGTCCCGTCGCGGAAGGAGTGCTGGTCTTCAAACCATAACTGGTAATTCTGGGTGAGTGTTCCGTTGAAGCTGACCGGTTTTGTGTGCCACTGGCCGTCAAACGCTCCCTGGCCGAGATCGAACTCACGCCCGAGCGTGTCGCCGCGGATCATCTGGTGAAGTTTGGCGTCCTGGCGCTGGTGGATCAAATCGTCTTCGGCGTAAACGGCCGGCGCCAGCGGTTGATCGGCGTTGGTGTCCCGGCGGCGGGAGATGGCGGCGCCGTCTTTGGTTTCATTGCTCTCTTTGACGCGGGTCCTTCCGTCGTGGTGCTGAATTTTAGTCCTGGAAACTCCCTGGACTCCTTCCATCCTGGCGGGAGAGGATTTCTCCACTTCATCGGTTCTCCCTCGCGGATCGTGGACGAGCAGGGTGACGTTCTGGTCCAGGACGGCATACTGGGAATCGGTTGGATTTTCTTCTTTGGCTTTGGCGAACGCCGACAGTTGGTCTTCGACCGTGCGGCTGGGATCATAGACGAGCGGCTGGAGGTAATCTCTTTCGGCATACCGCGGTGGCGCGTTGGGGACAACGGTGTTATCGAGGTCCTGCCGGCTGCGAAGCAGGCGGTGCGTTTCGGTCCCGGCTTTCGTGAAATCAACCGCGCTGAATTGCACCTTACTGCTGGCGGTGTGGTATTCCATGTAAGTGGTATAGAGCCCGTCAATGGAGCCGGCGAGACCGGCCAATTCTTTCCCGTTCTGGGCAGCGGCATTCAGCGCCGCCGTATTCTTTGATTCTCTCCCGCGTGTATCCACGATCGTCATAAAAGCAGTGCGGGAAATTCTCTGATCCGGCTGGACCAGAGAATCGTTGACGAATGCCTCTAAATCATTCTGGTTGAGGATTCCCTTGACGGCAAAGAGAGGCGGCCGGCCGTCCACCCGCTTGCCGCTCGATTCCGGCGCGTCAATGACGGTGTAGAGCGCGTGGTTGTAACTCTTCCCTTTGTAGAGTGACTGCTCGTTGCGCCCGGTGTCGAGTCGGATCTCAGAGGTGAACTGGTTCTGGTAATTCTTGACGCTGGCGCTGGAGCGCAGGCGCGCCGTGTGGTAAGCGATGTAAGTAGTATCATCGCCGTCCGGCCCTTTCTCAGTCAATTGGATCGCGCGCCCGCGGAGGTCGGCATGCCAGAGAATGACAACCGCTGAGTTTCCGTCCCGGAGATTCTCCACGAGATATTGATCGCCGCTCTGGTGACTGCGGCGCTCGACATCGCCCAAAACGGCGTGGCGCGTTAAACTGACCCGAACGCGCAATTCACCTTGATAATAGGTAATCTGCGTGACGTACTCTCCATCCACCCCCTGCTCTTTGCGCTGGAGGACCCGGCCGCGGATATCGGCGTGCCACAGGACCGCCGTGAAGGTGAGCGTGTACTCCTCACCGGTGGCGGGGGCTTTCTCAAACTGGGTGACGAAGTAGTCGTCCGATTGGGAACCAGCCGCTTTCCACCGCTCGACGAGTCCGGCGATGCTGTGGACGACGTCACTGATATCCCGTTTGACCCGCGCCATGAAGTAGGTGTGCGTGATCGTGTATTCGCCAACCTCTCCCTCCGGCGCCTGGTGAATCTCTCTCTTGACGCGGCCGCGGCTGTCTTTGTCCCACAGCTCGATCTCCCAACTGATTTTTTCGATGAGGTCGGTGACGCGGTAGCGGTTGCCTTCAAGATGCGTTTTCTCCTCGACCGCTTTGATCGAATCGTTGGCGGCGTCCAGATCCGCGAGCTTCACTGTTCCAGCGGCAAGAGCGTTGACGTCCACTAATCTTGGATCGGCGGCGTAGTAGATCCGGCTGAGAGAAGACCGCGTTAAACCGTTTTTGAATTGGTTCTCGACCAAGTACCACCCTGTTTCGCCTTCAGGAGCGTTGTGCTGTTCGAATTTCACGCGGCCGCGGACGTCGTTCTTGGCGATATAAGCGTACTTCTCGGTCTTCTCCTGTTCATCGCGGACCAAGTACCACCCGCTGAAGCGCCCGCTTCGCTGGTAACTCCATGTCTCGACCAACACCGCCTGCTGTTTCAGTGATTGGATATTCTCAACCTGGGCCGCCAGCGCGTTGATCTCAGCCCCTGATATAAAATAAACTTGTGTCGTCTCCCGTCGGCGATTGGAACCGAGGTAATCATGGACGCGGAGATAGACGCCGTTCTCCCCTTCGGGGGCTTTCTCCAGCTCGAACTTGACGCGCCCTCTTAAATCGGACAGCCACTCTCCGCCGGCCCCCTGTTTTTCCCAGAGCTTGACGTATTTCTCCGAGCCGTCTTCCAGATTCTTCACCAGATACCAATCCTTGAACGGGCCGCTCTCCTGCGCGATCCATTTCTCACGCGCTTCTACCCCCGGCTGGCCGGCCAGAGGACGATTCCACGCGACGCCGGACATTGCTCCCTCCGTGATGAAGTAGAGCGTGCTCTCTTTCCGTTTCAGTTTCCCATTCCGATACTCGTGCTCGTAAACGAAGTAGCCGCCTTCTTCCGGAGAAGCGATCGCTTCCAATTTCACTCGGCCGCGGGTGTCGTCGTCGAAGAAACGAACATATTTCTCCGTCCTCTCATCAAGATCGGTCACCTTGTACCATCCCTTGAACTCTCCGGAACGGATGAACGCCCAATTTTCCTTGGCGGCCAAACCGGCTTGCCCGGCCAACGGCTGGTCCCACCGGATGGCGGCGGCCGACGGGATTTCCTGGGCGGTATAATAAGTGGCGCTCCTGACTCCTCTCTTGCCGCCGCGGTAACCTTCCCCATCGTTATGGATATTGGCGATAACGTAAGTCCCTCCTTCGACCCCTCTCTCTACTTCAAAGAGGACTCGTCCGCGGATATCGGTCCCTTCCAGCTTGACATACCGCGCCGCCGGTTTCGCCGGATCGCTGTAATCGGTAACCCGATGCCAATCTTGCCACGCCCCTTCCTGAATTTCTTCCCACCGTTCCGCCAGCTCCCACCCTTTTTGCCGTTTCGCCTGTTCCGTCGAAATTGCGCCGTCCAGGATTTGTTCTAATTGTGTCTTGACCGCCGCGATATCAATCTCCCCGGCGACATAGTAAACATGGCTCGCTTTCCGCTGGGATTTGCCCGGATCGAATTCATGGATGATGACAACACGGCCTCCCTCCGGCGCGTCATAAATTTCCGCCCGGATTCCCTGTCCGCCGACGGCGGTCTCGCCGGCCACTTTGTGGGAAACGATCGAGCGCCCGGTGAGATCGTCTTTTTCGGTAGTTTCCGTATACCGCCATTGGCCGCGAAGCTCGCCCGGAACCGACGTCTCCAGATTGTCACTGTCAATTCCCAACGCCGGAGGGGTTTGTGGAACGACGCTGAAATCAATCTCGGTCTTCTCCGGCGTCACGACCGCTTTGCCGCCGTAATGATACACGCTATAGAACCGGGCGTTGGGATCTTTCGCCAGAGGATCTCTATTTTCTTCAATCCACTGACGCCCGAGGGAATCGTTCGAGCTTAAGTGGACGTTGAACTGAGCGCCGGCGCCGCTGATTTCGTAGTCGGTCACCTTCTGAACCACGAGCCCCCGTTCATCATTTTCCCCGGTATCGTTCCAGGTCTGTTTGAGCGCCAGGTCCCGCCACGGGTCTCCCCATTGCTCTACCCATTGACGGGTCAGTTCCGGAGTCACGGCGCCCAGATCGGAACTCGCCTGCCGGTACAGTTTGAGGGCCATGGCGTTGACTTGAGCCGGCATCTCTTTCTCCGCCGCCAGTCCCATGAACCACCGCTGGCTTGTTTCTCTCCTTTGGGTATACTCGCCGCCGTATTGGTGCGCCATCAGATAAGCGCCGAGTTTTTCCGTCTCTCCAGGTTCACTGCCGGCTTTGACTTCAAAGAGCGCGCGGCCGCCGGGGTCTTTTCGATCCAGATAAACGCGATGGAACAGAGCTTTCTCCTGAGGGCCTGTCACGTCGTAAACAAGCAGATCACCCTCCAGCCCGCTCAATGTATAGATCAGAATGGGATCTTTTTCGCCCTCGACATAGAGCTTGCTCACCTCGCGCGCCGCGTGAAGCTCACCGTCATACCAGAGATACCAGTACTTGGGAATCTCAAGCCGGTAGGTGATGACATTCCCTTCGGGATCCACTTCTTTCCACCGGACGACTCTCACCTCGCCGGTTGCCGGATCCACCCACTGCTCGACCGCCTTGACTACTTTCCAGACTCGCTCTCCGTCGGCGTTCTGCGCCAAATCAAACAGGTAGGCGTGCTGGTAGAGGAAACTTTCTTCTTTTCCTTCAAAGAGGGCCTTACCGAAATCAACATTCACGACCACCTGCAGCGGCAATTCTCCCGGTTTTAATCCCTCAAGCAGCGGCGTCGGTTCGATCGGCGGCAGAGATTTCACACCCAACGCTGAAGTAATGGCGCGGCTTTCCCTCAATTCACGAACCTTGCCGAGCGGATCGGTGACAATGCCGAGGTTCCGGTCGCCGAAGAAGAGCCGCGTCACACGGGTCCGGCCGCTGTTATACTGCTCCGTCCCCTCTCGCAGGAGAATTTCACGGTCAATGGGATTGTTGGCGGGATCCAGTGAACGGCCCAGCCGCCGGCTGACCTGTTCCTTTAATCGAACCGCCTGGTCCGTTTCAATCAGGTGGTCTAACAGAGATTTATTGATATCCCCTCTCCACTGACGGACCAGCCGCATCAAATCAACTAATGGGTCGCTATTGATCGAGTAATGCAGGCCGTAGGGGTTCTCTCTGCTGTACGCCAACCGCTTCCCGTTATTCAATATCTCGCGGATGCCGGTGTAGCCGGATTCGGAGAGCTCGACAATTGTGGCGGCATCGTCCATTTGAGCCAGGTACTCCGACAATTGCTGCGCTTTCGGCGCTAAATCGGTCCAGCCGCGATAGGTTTCAGGAATCAACCCTTCCCCGCCGATATCGGAAGCCAGCGTCGCCGCGAACGCCCGCGCCCGCTGGTTATGTTCCAGCCACGACTTGGGTGTAGCGCTATTCTCAGCAGCGCCTCCCGGCCAGTATTCGGTCTCTCCTTCACTGATCGAGTACCGATCCGGTAATCCTAACACCCGGGAGTACGGCTCCCACCGGCCGATAATCTCCGCCGCTTCCTCCCATTCGTTAAAGAGCTGCTTAAAAGAATCCGACTGCACGCCGGCGTTTTCGATCGTCTCTACTTTATTGAACGCGCGGTTGAACCACTCGA
>JACOVV010000172.1 GCA_016177145.1 Candidatus Omnitrophota bacterium
AGGGGCACGGCGCGCCGTGCCCCTACGGAATGATCAGGTGATGGAATGGGTTACCGAGGCAATTAAGGAAAATGATCGGATGTTCGCGGAAATCAATGACAAATTGGACCGTAGGGGCGGACCTACGTGTCCGCCCGATCGCAATGTAGGGGCGGGTTTTAAACCCGCCCCTACGAATACCTACCGCATCCACAAACCGCATTGGGTCGAAAATACCCTGCACGAACCTATCAACCGAATTTATCGCCAATTGGATCAATTGAGGGCAACCACCGACACCCACGAAGAAGAATTAGAATTGAACTCCTGGATGAAAAAGATTGCCGCTCTGCAGTCCGAATTGGATGTTTTCTTTGAACAATCTTTGGAAGATTATGTTTATTGGGTAGAACTCGGCAGGGGCGGGTTTGAAACCCGCCCCTACAACAATTCGTAAAAGACCGTTCTCTGCGCCGCGCCTATTGACGTGGGGCCGATTTTAAAACAAAATCTCTTCGGTAGGGGCACATTGCAATGTGCCCCTACCATTATTTTAACAAGCGCTACATTAACCACGGGAGAAGATTTTTCTTACCTCCGCGGCCGGTTGGGGATTGAAGACGCCGACGAACTTATCCTAGATTCGCCGTTTGATTATGAAAAACAGGTGACGCTGCATTTACCTCAATGGACGCCGCGTAGGGGCGGGTTTGAAACCCGCCCCTACGATGAAGAACATCTTGAAATATTAATAGACCAAATCCGATTGTATCTTAAAAAAACAAATGGTAAAGCATTCGTTCTTTTCACGAATTACGCCCTGATGAACCAAACCTACGAAGCGCTTCTTCCCTGGCTGGTTGAAAATCAAATGGAATCTTTCAAGCAGGGAAATGGCATTCCTCGTCATCAGATGGTGGAAGCGTTCAAAAAATCATCCAACGGGGTTTTGTTTGGCACCGACAGTTTCTGGAGCGGCGTGGATGTCCGGGGAGAAGCGCTCAGCAACGTGATTATTACGAAACTTCCGTTTGCCGTTCCGGATCATCCTGTCATCGAAGCGCGGTGTGAGCAGATTCAGGCCAGAGGAGGGGAGCCGTTTTGGGAATATTCCCTGCCGCAGGCGGTCATGAAATTCAAACAGGGGTTTGGGCGGTTGATTCGGACCAAGAATGACAAGGGAATCGTGGTGGTGTTGGATCCGCGGATATTAACGAAGCAATATGGAAAAAATTTCCTAAAGGCCTTGCCATCGTGTAAAATAATCATATGAAAATTCACAAAAATTTCATCAACGGTAAATGGGTTCTCTCCAGTTCAGGCGAAACATTCGCCGATATCAATCCCGCCAATCCCACAGAAATCATCGGCAAATTTCCTAAATCCAATGCCAAAGATGTTGACACCGCCGTCAAAGCCGCACAAGATCAGTTCGACGAATGGCGCCGCACTCCCGCCCCCAAACGCGGAGAAATTCTCTATTGTTTCGGTCAGCTTTTAACACAACACAAAGAAGAAATCGCACGGCTCATGACTCGTGAAATGGGGAAAGTTCTGAAAGAAACCCGCGGAGATGTTCAGGAAGCGATTGATATGGCTTTTTACGCCGCCGGAGAAGGAAGGCGGCTTTTTGGGCAAACAACTCCTTCAGAGTTACAGAACAAAGCCGCTTTTTCGATTCGGATGCCGATCGGCGTGTGTGGAATTATTACCCCCTGGAATTTCCCGGCGGCGATCCCAGCGTGGAAAATTTTGCCGGCACTGATCTGTGGTAATACGGTCGTTTTTAAACCGGCCAGTTGGACCCCTGCTACCGCTGCAAGATTCGTGGAACTATTGGATCAAGCCGGTATTCCCAAGGGAGTCGTTAACCTTGTTCATGGAACGGGAGATCAAGTTGGAGAAGCCTTAATTCGACATCCGGGGATCGATCTGATTTCATTCACCGGCTCCTGTGAGACCGGGCGAAAAATCGGAGAAATCTGCGGCCGCGCCCTAAAAAATCATTCGTTGGAACTAGGAGGGAAGAATGTCCAAATTGTGATGGAGGACGCTGACCTCAAACTAGCGGTCGAAGGGGCTCTCTGGGGCGCTTTTGGCACAACAGGACAGCGGTGCACCGCGACAAGCCGTCTGATTGTCCATAAAAAAGTATTAAACCGGTTCACTCGGGAATTGGTGCGTCGGGCTAAGAGTATAAAAATTGGTAACGGCCTGGATCTAAAAACAGAAATGGGGCCGCTCATCAGTGAAAGCCAAAGAGAGCGTGTGCACCGTTATGTCCAAATAGGGGTTAAAGAAGGGGCCAAATTGTTATTTGGTGGTAAATATGTATCACGTAGGGGCGGGTTTCAAAC
>JACOVV010000180.1 GCA_016177145.1 Candidatus Omnitrophota bacterium
CCGACGCCGGTGGGCCCCAGAAAAACAAAGGATCCGATCGGCCGCTTAGGGTCCTTCATTCCGGAACGTGACCGCCTCACGGCGCGCGCGATGGCGCTGATGGCCTCCTCCTGCCCAACGACTTTCTTATGGATTTCCTGCTCCATTCTCAGGAGCCGCTCCGTTTCTTTTTCTTCCAGCCGCGCCAGCGGGATACCCGTCCATTTTGAAACAATATAAGCGATCTCTTCCGCCGTAATCTGGGGTTCCGTCGCCTGTTTGGCTAACGCCCAGTCTTTGCGGGCTTTGTCGAGCGCTTCCTTCGCCTCCCGTTCCTGGTCTCTGAACTTCGCCGCTTTTTCAAAATCCTGTCCTTTAACGGCGGACTCCTTTTCTTTGCGAATCGTTTCCAATTTCGCTTCCAATTCCTTAAGGCCCTCCGGCGCTGTCATGATCGAAAGACGAGCCCGCGAACCCGATTCATCAATCAGATCAATCGCTTTGTCAGGCAAAAACCGGCCGCTGATGTAGCGGTCCGATAATTTCGCGGCCGCCTCCAGCGAACTATCCGTGAACTTCACCCGGTGATGCGCCTCGTATTTATCCCTGAGTCCTTTGAGGATTTCGAATGTCTCCTCGACGGATGGGGGCTCCACTATGATGGTCTGAAACCTTCTCTCTAAAGCCGCGTCCTTTTCGATGTACTTGCGGTATTCATCCAGAGTCGTCGCTCCGATGCATTGAATCTCGCCCCGGGCTAACGCCGGTTTGAGGATGTTAGAAGCGTCAATGGCCCCTTCCGCCGCGCCGGCGCCGACAAGCGTGCGCAGTTCGTCAATAAAAATGATGACGTTCTCTGAACGCTTCAATTCATCCATTACCGCCTTGATCCGCTCTTCAAATTGCCCTCGATACTTCGTTCCCGCGACCATCAGGGCCAGATCCAGAATGACCACTCTCTTGTCTTTGAGGATCTCCGGAATTTCTCCACGAACAATCAACTGGGCAAGACCTTCGACGATCGCCGTTTTCCCGACCCCCGCTTCCCCAAGCAAGACCGGATTATTTTTGGTCCTCCGCCCAAGGATCTGTATCACGCGCTCAATCTCATCCTTCCGGTTGACGACCGGATCCAGTTTCCCTTCACGCGCCAACGCCGTCAGGTCGCGCCCAAAGGCGTCGAGCGCCGGAGTTTTGGTCCTTTGTCCTTGCGCGCTCCCCCCTCCGCTTCCCTGTTGTTGTGTTGGACCCGGCATCGCGGAACCAAGGAGGTTCATGACTTCGTTGCGCACTTTATTCAGATCCAGCCCCATATTGAGCAAAACCTGGGAAGCCACCCCTTCCCCTTCACGGATAAGACCCAGCAAAAGGTGTTCGGTGCCGATATAGTTATGCCCCAGCGCCCGCGCTTCATCCATCGCCAGCTCAATCACTTTCTTGGCCTTTGGCGTGAAAGGAATATCCCCGGAGACCATCGTCGCGGGCCCCGGCTGGACCAGCTTCTCAACCTCTAAACGAATGTTATCGGGACTGAGTCCTAATTTCTGCAGAACCGCCGCCGCGACCCCCTCCCCCTCACGAATCAATCCCAGCAAAACATGCTCGGTTCCTATGTAGTCATGATTAAAACGCTTCGCTTCCTCTTTCGCCAAAAGAACAACTTTTCTCGCTCTCTCCGTAAATCGATTAAACATCTTACCCTCCCCGTTTCTTTTTTAAACTCGAGTCTCTCCCAGCCGCGCTCGAATAATCGCGGCCCGTTTGACGTCCCGTTCCGGCGGCGTCAATTCCTTCCCCTCCATCTTTTGGAGGTGAGCCGGCTGGGTGGCAATGAAAAGTTCGTTGACCGCCAGACGATCTATCTCCTTGATAATTCCCAAGTCAACCCCCAGCCGAACCGTTGACAACAGATCAATCGTTTCATTGCTGGTAATAATATGCGCCGCTCTCAACACCCCGTAAGCGCGCCATACCCGGTCCTCCAGTTCCGCTCTCTGTTGAGTCAGCAGCGTTCTGCGCGCGTTCTCCTCATGACTGATGAGCTGTTTGACGAAACGCTCCAAATACTCCAGGGTATCTTCTTCCGACTGGCCCAATGTGACCGAGTTAGAAACTTGAAAAATATTGCCGCTGGCCTCCGTCCCTTCCCCATAAAGTCCCCGCGTCGTCAGTCCGAACTTCGTGATCGCCTCCAGAAGTTTCCCGATCCGTTTGGTCATCACCAAAGCCGGCAGGTGCGCCATGACCGACGCTCTCATTCCGGTTCCGGTATTGGTGGGACACGCCGTCAGGTACCCCAATTCCAAAGAAAAAGCGTAGGTGATTTTTTCACTCAGCTGGTCATCCAGCTTGTCGGCGAGTTCCCAGGATTTGCGCAGATTAAAACCCGAACCCAGCACTTGGATCCGCAGATGGTCTTCCTCGTTAATCATGACGCTGGCTACTTCATCCTTGCCGATCAGCAAACCTTTAAAATCAGGATGCATCGCGTGTTCCTTGCTCATCAGATGCCGCTCCACTAAGAATTGGCGGTCCAGAGCGGCCAATTCTTTCAGAGACAATATCATTCCCGCCTTTATCGTTTTCACTTCCGACAGGCGCGAGAGAGTTTCGTCAAACACCTGTTTCATTTGTTCTTTAGTCGCCCAGTTGGAAAAAGGCTTGTTTTCGATATTGCGGGCCAAACGGATTCTTGTCGAGAGAATAATCTCCGCGTTCGGTCCTGTCCCTTTCAGCCATTCGCTGGTTTGGTTGAGCAAGTCATTGATTTTCATTGTTTTTTCTCTAATTTTCGAATTTCATCCCGGATCCGCGCCGCTTCCTCGAATTCTTCCATTTCGACCGACCGCTGAAGTTTTCGCTTTAACTCCTGCACTCTCAGTTTATCCGACACATTCTGATTGGTCCGGGCCGGAATCTTGCCGACATGCCGGGTCGAACCGTGAATCTTACGCAGGATCAATACCAGTTTCTTTTTGAACGCTTCGTAACAACTCCCGCATCCCAGCCGGCCGATTTTGCGGAAATCACGATACATCATGCCGCATCCTTCACACCGGAGCTGGTCGCCAATCTCCTCGCCGAGTTCTTCCCCCAGATCCGCTAATCCCGCCAGCATATCCTGCAATCCGAAATGCTGTTCCATCTCCGCCCCCTTTTCGCGGGCGCATGCTTCACAGAGATGAAGTTCTCTCATTTGGTCATTGATGATTTCGGTCAAATGAACCGTCGCCACATTTTTGCTGCAGAGATCGCAGACCATCAATATTTTTCCCCCTCGGTTTTTGTCAATTCATGAAATTCCCTTATCAGCCGCAGAGTGATCAATCCCGGCTTCCCGGCGCCAATCGTCCGGCCGTCCACTTTGACTACGGGAATAATCTCAGCGGCTGTGCCGGTCAGAAAAACCTCGTCCGCGTTAAATAAATCGTGCCGCGTCAACACGGTTTCCTGGACGGCGATTTTGTCTCGACGCGCCAGTTCAATGACGGTATCGCGGGTAATCCCCTTGAGAGTCCCCACATAAGGGGCCGGCGTCAGGATATTTCCTTTCTTGACGGCAAAGATATTATCGCCGGTACACTCCGCGACATACCCTTGGCTGTTCAGCATGATGGCTTCCTCACTATTCCCGTTAATCGCTTCGATCTTCGCCAAGACATTGTTGAGGTAGTTCAATGATTTGATCTGAGGGTTCAGCGCCTCCGGCACATTGCGCCGGGTGGGCACCGTCATAATCGACAACCCTGTTTCATACAACTCCTTGGGATAGAGAACGATCTTGTCGGCGATGATGAACACGGTCGCCTTCCTGCATTTCCGCGGATCAAGCCCCAAATCTCCCTCTCCCCGGGTCACCACCAAACGGATGTACGCTTCCTTGAGTTGATTGGCGCGCAGAGTTTGCTTGACGGCTTCGGCTAATTCCTCTTTGCTCACCGGGATCTTGAGCATGAGAGTGTGCGCCGATTCAAACAGACGATCAATATGCTACCGCAGTTTAAAAATGAGCCCGTGATACGAACGGATCCCTTCAAAAACCCCGTCTCCGTAGAGAAGCCCATGATCAAACACCGAGATTTTCGCTTCTTCTTTTTCCACAAGTTGGCCGTTTAAATAAATTTTCATCGTGTTGAACCTTTCATCACGCTGTGCGTCGCTTCAATTTTGCCATCCCGCATGTGGATGACCCGGTCCGCCCGTTCCGTCATTTCGGCGTCGTGGCTGACAATGACCACAGTTTGTTTTTCTTTTCTGGCCAAATCCCACAATAAATCCTTGACGCAGGAACCGGTTTTGGAATCTAAATTACCGGTCGGCTCGTCACACAAGAGAACCTTAGGGCCATTCACCAGCGCCCTGGCCAGAACCACGCGCTGCTGTTCCCCTCCGGACAGATGCGCCGGCTTGTGATCCTGCCGGCCGCTCAAGCCCACTTTCCGCAAGAGATCTTCGGCGCGGCTCTTCGCTTTCTTCATCGGCGCCCCGCTGATGAGCAAAGGACACAGCACATTCTCTAAAGCGCTAAACTCCGGCAGCAGGTGGTAAAACTGAAACACAAACCCGATTTGGCGATTGCGAATTTTCGCCCTCTGTGATTCAGAAACTTCGTATAAAGAGATTTGGCCTTTTCCACTTTCCGTCCTTAAAAGGACTTCCCCCCGTGTCGGCCGATCCAACCCGCCCAGCAAATGAAGCAGGGTCGACTTCCCCGCTCCGGACGGCCCCACAATCACCACAATCTCCCCTTCAACAAACTGAAGGCTCACTTCTGATAAAGCAACCACCCCCGAGGAATACTCTTTCCAAAGATTCCTCCCTTCCAAAACCGCCGGTTCATTCATATCGCAGCGCCGCGACGGGATCTAATTTGGACGCCTTCACCGCTGGATAGAAAGTTGACACAAGCGTTAACGCCAGCGCTCCGGCCAGAATCCAGCTGATATCCCCCCACCCCACCTCGACGGGAAGCCGGTCAATGTAATAGATATCGGCCGGTAAACGAATAATGGGGTACCGCTCCAACGCGAAACAAATCGCCAATC
>JACOVV010000174.1 GCA_016177145.1 Candidatus Omnitrophota bacterium
GCCGAAGGGTCCTCTCCTTGAGCCATCAGAATCATTTCTACTTCGCCGCGGTACTTTTCCTTGTTTGACTGAAATACCGCGACCGCTTCGGCGACTTTATGATTTGGATCCGAGCGAACATCGCTAGGGAATCGGGTTGCCAAAAGTGTCGCTTCGTCAATGACGCGCTTGGGGCGCCAGTAGCTTTCCGTGCCCATTTCGGGAAGGGGTTCTTTTGTTTGAATTTGCTTGGCCCACCGGATCGCCGTTTCATATTCCGATAATGCCATTGCCGTCCCCAAAGCCGGTTCTCTTATTAACAAGATCGCTAGAGGCAAATGCCATTGTGAATCCCCCTCTTCAAAAGCAAACAGATCACGAAACACTGAAAATGCCTTGGTGAGATCACACTGTGGATTCCCGATTTCCGCATAGTAGATTCCACGGAGCGCTTTGATCAGATAATGGGTGGTCTGTCCCTGGTCGTTTCGTTCCCACATCTCTAAAAGCGGCAAGACGGGGCTAAATTCTTCCCTGCTCATGAGGTATCGAATTCTATAGAACGTATCTGATAATTTTGATTCGGGAGAAGTTTCCAATGCCCAATATCGTTCCATGCGAACTTGCAATTCCGACCAGTTTCTTTCGATGATATGAATGTCCATCCAAAATTTCTGGAGCGATATCCTATGCCTTTCTTTTTCGGGAGAAACAACGAGTGGGGTCTCTCTATCAATAACCTGCTCCGCTTGTGTCAGGTAATCCTTCAGCCGCGGCAGATCCACTTTCTTTGTGTCGGCATCGAAAAGAATCCTTCTGACCCATTCAATCGTTTTACCCGCTCGGACCAATTCTTCTTGTTGGACAATCCCCGGCATTCTGGCTAAATGCCCTGCCAGTGCTTGATCCCACATTTCTTCAAGCGCGGTCATGGCTTCATACTTCTCTACAGGACTCTTCTTACTCCCAAGCGCCGAAAGAGCGGTGGCATATGTCTGCCTGATCGAAACCAGCCCCTCATAAAGCTGTGTGAGGAATGCCTGAAATTGACTTTCGGAAACCGTTGCCCGCAGAAGCTCATCCGCCTGGCGCAGCCACCTTTGGTAAAATTCGAGCGCTTCGGTAAAAGGGCGCTCTGCTGAGGTATCAAACGCCCCTAGGATATGCGAGGGAGTCTCCATGAGGATCGCTCGCTGCTCTGGAGTTAATGTCTCCCAAGGATAGCGAGATAGAGTTTCAACGGCTGAAGGAGGCGGCTGGGGGGTAGAAGGAACCTCCACCGCCGGAGCCGAGAGCGCTCTAGCGCCCAACATCGCCGCGACCAGAAGAGCAGGCACTCGTTTATGGCGGTTTCTGTTATTTTTTGTGGCAGGGTCGGAGGATGGCGGGGCTAGTTTGACGTACTGTTCTCTTTCGCAGGCGAAATTCCTTGCCGATGGAGAAACGTCGTGAGAAGTGATAGGCGTAACTAGTGATAAAATCAGCAGGAAATGATTTATTCTTATCATGGGGATTTGGGTAAGTATATCACATCCTCATCCTTTGATCACCCCAATCGGCCGCATCCGGGCGACACGGCGGGCGATGCCTGCGTTGTGGACGACGGTGACGACGTCGTTGACATCCTTGTAGGCGTCCGGCTGTTCTTCTTCGAGAGCGTTGCGACCGCGCCCCATCGCGATGATTCCTTTATCTTCCAGTTCCCGCGCAATGGATCGTCCATGAGAAGCCTTCACGGCGGCGGTGCGGGACATCACACGGCCGGCGCCGTGACAGGTGGTGCCAAAGGTTTCCTCGACTGCTTTGGCGGTCCCTAATAAAAGGTAGGAATTGCGCCCCATATCCCCGGGGATGATAACTGGTTGCCCTAAATCACGGTAGGCCTCGGGAATTTCTGAATGGCCGGGAGGAAAAGCGCGAGTGCCCCCTTTGCGGTGAACGCATAAGGTTCTCTTTTCTCCGTCAATCTCGTAGGGCTCAAACTTGGCGATGTTGTGAGCGACGTCGTAGATCAAAGACATCCCGAGTTTCTCCCAACTCGAATTGAAAAATTTTTCAAAAGTTTCTCTGGCCAAGTGCATCAAAATCTGCCGGTTGCACCACGCATAGTTAGCCGCTCCGCGCATGGCGCCGAGATAGGATTCTCCTTCTTTGGATTTGATTGGGACGCATGCCAATTGACGGTCCGGCATCTGGATCCCGTACTTCTGCATCGCTTTCCCGGTGATGACTAAGTAATCATCGCAGACTTGGTACCCAAACCCTCGAGAGCCGGAGTGAATCATCATTGTTACCTGTCCGGCATCAAGGCCCATTCGCTGGGCGGCGGCTGAATCATAAATTTGATCCACCACTTGCACTTCGAGAAAATGGTTCCCGGATCCTAGAGTTCCGAGTTGTCCTTTGCCCCGCGCATACGCACGATCCGAAATGGCCTCAACATCTGCGTCATCCAAGCAACCGTTGGCTTCGGTGTGGAGAAGATCGTCTTTGGTTCCGAATCCTTGCTCAACCGCCCACCCTGCCCCTTTTTTAACGACCTGTTTGAGTTGAGCGTACGAGGTTTTCACGTCCCCCCCAACGCCGACGCCGCAGGGGATGTTGTTGAATAAGGTGGCCATCAATTTTCGTAGGGGCGAATAATTATTCGCCCCTACATCCTCCGCGGTCAAATTCGTCCGCACCATCCGCACACCGCAATTGATGTCATACCCAACCGCGCCGGGAGAAATGACTCCTCCATCATTGGGATCGGTCGCCGCGACGCCGCCGACCGGCATTCCATACCCCCAATGAATGTCCGGCATCGCCAGAGAATATTTGACGATTCCCGGAAAGAACGCGACATTAGCGACTTGCTCCAGCGATTTATCGGTTAAGATATCCTTGAGCAATTTCTCGTCGGCATAGATGCGCCCCGGCACCCGCATTCCCGGTTTGTAGGATTGAGGGATCTCCCAGCGGTAATCGTCAATTTTTTCTAATTTGCCGGTCCATTGGTTAGACATCCAAAATCACCTCGGCCACCCATCCAGCGCGCGTTTTCTTCAACGATAATCCGTGGTACGTCACCGCCTTGACTTCTTTCTTTAAAATATGTTTCTTTGGGTCTATTTTTTCGCCGAAAATCTCGGCATGGATCTGTAAGGGCGGACCCATGTGTCCGCCCTTATTTGGGCGCACACGCAGGTGCGCCCCTACATCAAACCGCGTGATCTTAAAATCCCAAAACACCATCCGCTTCGTGCTGGACAAATAAATCAATTCTCTCAACCATGCGATCAACAATTCTTCCTGGGAGGGGGCGGATATGTTTATTTGTCGGGGTGGACCTATGTGCCTGCCCGCGGGAGGGCGGACACGGGGGTCCGCCC
>JACOVV010000178.1 GCA_016177145.1 Candidatus Omnitrophota bacterium
AGAGCGCCTGCTTTGCAAGCAGGAGGCCAGGAGTTCGATCCTCCTCACCTCCATTCTGCTTCGCCCTTCGGCAACTGAGACGATGGTAGGGCTTCGCAGCAACTTCGTTCTGCTCAGGGCGAAGAAGAATATTCCTGCGAAGCTCTACCAGTGTTTCAGTTTGCGAAGAGCGAAGCAGAACGAAGCAGGACAGAACGAATAACATAAGGGAGTACTCATGAAAATTCCATCCGCAAAAATTGTATTTAATGAGCAGGACAAGAAGGAGATTTTAAAGACCATCGAGGAGAGCTTGACCACAGGCCAGTTGACGCTGGGTAAAAATGGGACTGCTTTTGAAGAAGAATTCAGAAAAACCACGCAAACCCAATTTGCTGTTGCTGTGAACAGCGGCACGAGCTCTCTGGAGATCATTCTTCGGGCGTTGAATCTCCAAGGGAAAGAGGTTTTGGTGCCGACCAATACTTTTTTCGCTACCGCCGCCGCCGTTTGGCACGCCGGAGCCGTCGCGAAATTCGTGGACATGAATTCCAATAGCCTTTCGTTCGATATGGATATTCTGACACGAAACGTCTCGAAGAAAACAGGCGCGGTCATTATCGTTCATATCGGAGGCATTGTGACTCCGGATATGCCGGAGCTGGTCAATTTCTGCAACGAAAGCGGGATTTATTTGATAGAAGACGCGGCTCACGCGCACGGGAGTACCCTCAACGGAAAAGCGGCAGGGGGGTTTGGCGTCGCTTCTTCTTTTTCCTTTTATCCGACGAAGGTCATTACGGCAGGAGAAGGGGGAATGATTGCTACTAACGATCCCAGAATTGTCGAAGAAGCGAAGAAGTACCGGGATCAGGGCAAAGCGTCATTTTTAGAGAACAAACATGATCGTCTTGGCTACAATTGGCGGATGAGTGAATTGCATGCCGCTGTGGGAAAGGTTCATCTAAGGCATCTGTCGGAATTCGTAGAAGAAAGGCGAAAGATCGCCAAAAAGTATGATGAGGGATTAAAGCGGATTAAGGGAATCAAATCTTTACCGGTCGATTCCGGCTGCCGGTCTAATTACTACAAATATATCGCGATCCTGGAAAAGGGGATTGACCGCGCTCAATTGAAGAAGGCGCTTCGGGAGAAGCATAACGTTTCACTGAGCGGGGAAGTTTATGAACTTCCCTGTCATCTGCAGCCCATTTTCCAAAATGGGTACAAGAAAGAAACATTCCCCAACGCCGAAGAATTCTGCCGGCGGCATATTTGTCTGCCCGTTTATCAAGGAATGACGGACGCGGAAGTTGGGCAGGTGTTATTGTCGTTGGAGACGGAGTTAAAATAAATGTAGGGGCGGGCCTTGTGCCCGCCCGAAGAGGAGGTTCTCATGAAAGTTCTAATCACTGGCGGTTCTGGTTTCATCGGTTCTCACATTGTCGATCGTCTTAAAATGAGAAATATAGACGTCCGGGTTTTTGACATGGTGCTTCCCTCCAGGGGAGATGTCGAATTTTACAAGGGGAGCCTTCTCAACGAAGAAGACGTGCGGATGTCGATGAATGGCATCGACGCTGTTTTTCATCTCGCCGCGGTGGCGAACGTGGATCATGTTTTCAAAGATCCGTATTACGCGGAAGCGATCAACACCCGTGGAACGATCAACGTCTTGGAGGCCATGCGGCGGACCGGCGTTAAAAAACTCATCTACGGAAGCACCATATGGGTTTATAGCGATACCGATGCCAGTGTGATCGATGAAAATACGCCGCTGCATCCTCCAAAACATTTATACACCGCTACCAAAATCGCCTCCGAATATTATTGCCAGTCCTACGCTCAGCTCTATGGTTTAAAAACAACGGTGCTTCGCTATGGGATCCCTTATGGTCCTCGAGCCCGGGGAGAGACCGTCGTGGCGCTTTTTGTCGGCAAGGCCCTTCGAGGAGAACCGATTACGATCGCGGGGGATGGACTGCAATTCCGCAAATTTCTTTATGTCGAAGATCTGGCCGAAGGAAACGTTTTAGCCCTCAATTCGATCGCCGACAACAAGATCTATAACCTGGAAGGGAAAGAAAAAGTTTCCATCCGGCAAATTGTCGAGACAATCGAAAAAGTGCTGGGCTCGGTAAAAGTGCAATATGTCGAGGGTCGCAAGGGAGATTTTTCCGGTAAAGAGATTTCCGCGAAGAAAGCCTTCCAGGAATTAGGTTGGGAACCGCATGTTTCCTTTGAAGAAGGAGTACGCCGCTATATCGAGTGGTACAAGGCCAATCCGCCCAAACAGCAGGAACGGATTATCATAGAGCCGATCTCGACGCTGGTATAAAAACAGCTATGCCCAAAATCGTCGCCATCATCCAAGCTCGAATGGGGTCTGCGCGCCTTCCCGGCAAGGTCATGATGGATGTCGGGGGGAAAGCGCTTCTAGGCCACCTCATCGGCCGGTTACGCCAGGTTCCGTTGATCCATCAAGTGGCAGTGGCGACCACCACCGATTCCGCGGATGCTAAAATCGTGGAGTTTTGCAAAAGAGCGAAGGTGAATGTGTATCAAGGGAGCGAATCGGATGTGCTGGCCCGTTATATCGAGGCGGGTCGTTTGTTCAAGGCGGATGTGGTGATACGAGTTACTGGGGATGAGCCGTACCATGATCCGGTGATCATGCGGGAGTTTTTGCGGGCTCATCTGAATAACAAAGAAGATGTTGAGTATACCTGTAATAATTTTCCGCGGACATTTCCTTATGGGAACACCGTTGAAATTATTAAATTTCCGGCGCTGGAACGCGCGGCTCGGATGGGACTTCAGCCCCAAGACCGGGAGCACGTGACCTTTTATATCCATCAACATCCGGCGGAGTTTAAAATACAAAATATCCAGGCCCAGGGAAAACTGAAAAGACCCGATATCCGGTATTGTGTCGATACCCAGGCGGATCTAAATCTGATACGGACAGTGTTTGACCATTTGGGGAAAAAGACTCCTTATTTTACAATGGAACAAATTATTGATCTTCTCGATCAACATGATGAGATCCGGCAGATCAACCGTCACTGCCAACAGAAGCGAGTGGCGTATTCACCAGAAGCAATCAAACAGGAATGAGTTCCATGAAGGGTTCATCGTTCAAGACCCGAATGAAGGTTGAAATGCCCGGAATCCAAACGCGGTACACCGGCGAAGAAGAACGGGCGATGCTAAAGGCCGTCCGCGAATTAAACAGTTTCACTCAAGGCCCTGAGTTGAAAAATTTCGAGAAGGAATTTGCCGAGTACATCGGTGTTCCCGCGGCAGTAGGGGTTTGCAACGGAACAGCGGCATTGGAACTGGCGGCGGTTCTCTCCAATGTGGGACCGGAAGATGAGATCATTATTCCCGCCCACACCTTCGTCGCTTCAGCGGTTCCTTTCGCCCGGCGCGGGGCGAGACTGGTTTTCGCGGACATCGATCCCCAAACCAGGGTTATTTCTTCCGAGACGATTCAGAGTTGTCTGACTCAAAAAACGAAAGTCGTGGTCGTGGTTCATTTGTACGGGCTGATGGCCGACATGGATCCGATCATGGCGCTCTCCGACAAGCACGGCTTTAGGGTGGTTGAGGATTGCGCGCAGTCGCCCGGCGCGATTTATCGAGGCAAGAGGGCGGGTTCCATCGGAGACTTCGGCTGTTTTAGCTTTCACACCAACAAGAATATCACGACTCTGGGAGAGGGAGGGCTTTTGGTTTGTCGTGACCCAAAAGCGGCAGAGCGGGCGAGAAAGTTATCCTGGCTTGGGAACTGGCCATTTGAAGGAGAAAGGGAGAGGTACTGGCTCCCTGCGATGAGCAATTTGGTAGTAGCGGTGGAAGGGGTGTGGCCCTATAATTTCTGCCTTTCCGAAATCCAGGCCGCCGTTGGGCGGGTGCTTCTGCGGAAGCTGGACGCGATTAACGAGCAGCGGAGAAAACAAGCGGAATCTTTTAGAAAAGGACTTGCGGATGACCCGGAGCTTTCGTTTCAAAGGGTCGCGGCCAGAGAAAATCATGTGTACCACTTAATGAGTGCGGTGTATGACGGGGGACAATCCGGGAAAAATCGGGACGATTTAATCGAACTGCTGTGGAAAGAGTATCAAATCAAATGCATCATTCAATACTGGCCGTTGTACCGTTCCGAGCTTTTCAAAAGTTTCGGCTACGGAGAAAATCGTTGTCCCAACGCCGAATTCTTCTTTGATCATATGATCTCATTCCCGTGGTGGTCGAACATGCCGTCGGAAACGATCCAGTATATGATCGAATCGGTAAAAGAAGCGATCCACCGGTTGAGGACATCGGTATGAAATATAAGAACATTTTGGGAACCGATCTGAATGTCTCCCGGATTTGCCTTGGGACGATGACATTTGGGACCCCCGTGGGAGAAAACGAAGCCGTTGAGTTGGTGCATTGGGCGCTGGACCATGGGGTGAATCTCATGGACACGGCGAACATCTATGAAGGATATGATCGTATTCCGGGAAGTCCTGGCGGGAGGGCCGAATCAATCCTGGGGGCGGCTCTCCAAGGAGGAAGGCGGCAGAGAACGGTCATCATGACAAAGGTAGGCAATCCCGTTGGACCCGGTCCGGAGGATACAGGGTTAAGCGCTCCGCATATCCAAAGGGAAATTGACAAAAGTCTCCAGCGGTTAAAAACCGATTATATTGACGTCTATTTCCTTCACAGGCCCGATCCCCAAACGCCGTTGATCGAGACGATTCAGACGATGAATCAATTAATTGACGCCGGGAAAATCAAGCACTACGGAGTTTCCAATTTTTCAGTGGGACTGATGAGAGAGATCACGTCGGTCTGTGACGCTAACGGTTTCAAGAAACCGGTAGTCAGTCAGCCTCCTTACAGTCTTCTCCGCCGGGATATCGAAAAAGAGGAACTTGCTTTCTGCGCGGAGCAAAAGATTTCACTCACGGTCTATCAACCATTGCAAGGAGGTTTGCTGGCAGGGAAGTATGTCCGTGGTGGGATGCCTCCTCCAGGATCAAGAAAGTCGGAGAAACCAAAGTGGGTTTGGGAACTAAACGACGCGCTGTTCGACGAGCTGGAGACGATCCAAAGACTCGCGGAGAGTATCCAGAGTCCAATGTCTCAGTACGCCATCGCCTGGGTACTGGCCAGGCCTGGTGTCGTTTCAGCGGTTGTCGGCGTGAAAACGGTCAACCAGCTAAAGGACAATATAGAGGGAGTGGAGTTGGAATTTCCCCAGGAACACTTGGCTCTTTTAGACCTAACCCATCCGGCTAATTTTTAGCAAATAAAATCTCTTGACAGACGTAATAAAATTCAATAAAATCTAGCGTTACCCAAGGGATTTAATTTGTTCTTTGACAATTAGGGATGCAAGTCATCAATCAAAGGGTTATATGACAATTTCGCCAAGACTGTGATCAAGCTACTAAGTGCTTATGGTGAATGACTGGGCGTCAACAGGCGATGAAGGACGTGGCAAGCTGCGATACGCCCCGGGG
>JACOVV010000179.1 GCA_016177145.1 Candidatus Omnitrophota bacterium
CTATAATACACAGCACCTGCCCTTCTTCGATCGGATTTCCCTCTTCGACGAAAGGAGCCGCGTCAGGCGACGGCGTCAGATAAAAGGTCCCGACCATCGGAGCCTTCACGGTCACGGCATTCGCGGGCAATGGTGGAGTTGTTTCTTTTCCTTCGCCAAGAGACGATTGGCCCGGCGAACCAGAAACCAGTGTTTGGATTTCACTCAATTGAGGAATGATTTTGCCGTGCCCCTTCTTCACGAGACGAACCTTGAATCCCTCCCGTTCTATCTCCAATTCAACCAAATCATGCTCGTTCATGACTTGGATCAGGTCTTTGATCTCTTTAAGACTCATGTGATCTCCCCATGATTATGACGACACCCGTTCTATGTAACTTCCTGTCCGGGTATCGATCTTGATTTTATCGCCGGATTGAACAAAGAGAGGAACTTGAACTGTCCCTCCCGTTTCCAGCACAGCCGGTTTGTTCCCCGCTTTTGCCGTATCACCTTTCAGACCGGGGTCTGTTTCTGTGATCACCAGATTCACCGTGATGGGAAGAGCCACTGTCAGCAGGCGATGTTCATGATAAACCGCGGTAATTTCCATGTTTTCTTTCAGGAAATTGATCCCATCGCCGACGATGGATCTAGGAATCGTCTGCTGTTCATAAGTTTCCACATCCATAAAGTGCAGGGTCGTGTCATCCGCGTAAAGATATTGAAGTGTTTTTTCCTCAATGTAAATATCTTCCAACTTATCGCTCGCCCGGAAGGTCCGGTCAAGGACACTGCCTGTTTCCAAGTTCTTTAATCGAGTTCGGACGAAGGCCGCCCCTTTTCCCGGTTTGACATGGTCGCAGCCAATGACCGTGAACAATTTGTTTTCCAATCGTATGACAAGCCCGGATTTCAGTTCATTAATACCCACCATTCCGCTGATTCTCCTCTCTTATTTTTTCTTCTTTCCCAATTCAATGGCCGCCAGGAACCCCAGCAAATAACTCTGGACGCCAAAACCCGAGATCTGCCCTTTAACCACGGGAGCGATCAGAGATTGACGCCTGAAATCCTCACGGGCGTAAATGTTGGACAGATGCACCTCCACGGCGGGAATCCCCACCGCGGAAATGGCGTCCCGGATGGCAACGCTGGTGTGTGTGTATGCCGCGGGGTTGATTACGACCGCTTGATATTCTCCACGGATCCGGCCAATTTTATCCACGATTTCTCCCTCGTGATTCGATTGAAAAAAATCCACCGTTACTTTGTTTTCAGCGGCCAGTTTCTCCAGCGCCCGATTAATCCGCTGAATCGTCACTTTGCCGTAGATATCCGGCTCCCTTTTCCCCAGTAGGTTTAAATTAGGTCCGTGTAATACTAAAATTTTCATGGTTTTTCCTAAGCTACAGATTCTCCGCTTCGTCAATCATCATGACCGGAATCCCGTTGCGAATGGGGTAGCGTTTTCGGCAGCGGGAACACACCAGACTATTCTCTTCCAACTGCACTGGTTCTTTGCACATCGGACAAGCCAAAATTTCCAGTAATTCCTTTGTGATCATCTGAGCCTCCGTCGTTTTTCCATAAAAGCAGGATGTAGCAAGTCCCTCCAACCAATAAACTCAATGAAATAAGAATTCCCGTAGACAGAATCGCGAGTGAAAAAGCCTTTTCAACTCCCATGGTTTCTCCCAAGAGGTAGACCAAAGCCCCCTCCCGGACGCCTAAACCGTTAATGGACGGAATGAGGGTCGCCATATGGATTAATGGCAGAATCAGCACCAAATGGAACACAGGCAACGCCACCCCCAGCCCTTTTGACAGCAGATGAACGACTCCCGCGAATGCGAATTGCGCCAAAAAGGAAAACACCATCGCTTTTAACAAGAGGGGCTTTTGTTTTCGATATTGATCAACCGTTTCCAGTAATTGAGTTGCCAACGGTTTTATTTTTTGCAACGGAATCGCCGTCAATTTTTCTGATAACAGCTTGTACCCGGACGGAACCAAGAAAAACACCGTCACGGATGCCATCACAGCCAAAAGAAGATAACTCGCGTTTAAAATGTTCTCAGGAATTTTGATGACCGGATAATAGCTTAGAACGACGCCCGCTAGAGACGCCACTAAAACCAGCATTGCTAAACCGATCATGCGATCCATCAAGACGGTCACAGCGACCCCCATTTTCCGCTGGGTCTGTTTGGCCGCCAAATATCCTTTCATGACATCCCCTCCGGCTCCGGTAGGGAGGAAGTTATTAAAAAAAGCTCCGATAAAAGTCAGCCGGAGGCATTCCCGTTTTGTTAGCTGAATTTTTTGCCCCTGAAAAATGCAGTGCAGCCGCAAACTCATTAACGCGTTGACGCAGAAATAGAGCGCCACGGCTTCCAGCAGGGTTGTTCTTGGCATGCCCCTGACCGAACCAATGATTCCTGCGCTCTCATGGCGGAGAGCGTAGAACAAGCCGGCGATCACCGTCCCGCTGATTCCTGCCCGGATTAAAAATGACGTTGTTTTATTCATTTCATTATCTGAGAAAAGAGTGGAATTTAAGTTTTCTTTTTAATTCGGCCATCGCTTCCTCCGTTGCTTTAACTCCCGCGTCCATGGCTTCTTTTCCGCGGTGGAACGAAGCTTGGTCAATGTCTTTTAAATCAGGCCGGATCACAACGTCCGCCGTCATGCTCTGATAATAGTTCAATTCCTGTCCTTTAATCTGGAACGCCTGCACCAGTATTTGGAACACGTTTTGGATCTTGCCTGTCCGGACACAGAAACCGACGTCACAGGCAATGACAAAAGTAGCTCCCAACCGCCTGGCCACGCCCACCGGAACGGTGTGTTTGATTCCGCCATCCAGAAGCAGTTTGTCTCCGATGCGAACAGGCGCGAAAATCCCCGGCAAAGAACAACTGGCTAAAATAACCTTGCTGAGAGGTCCCGAGGTAAAAACCACTTCTTCTCCTCGTTCGATGTCGGTCGTGACGACTGCAAGAGGTATTTTAAGATCTTCAAACTTCTTATCTTCGATTTCTTCCCGGATAATCTGCTCAAGACCCCTGCCGTCGCTCAATCCGAATTTGGAAATTCGTAATTTGACAATATCACGCCAATCCGTCCGGAGCGCCCTTTTTTCCGCTTTTGCCAGCGGAATTCCTAAAGCGTAAATAGCCCCTAAAAGAGATCCTATGCTGGCGCCGACAACAAGGTCGCACGTGATTCCCTCACGTTCAAGAACTTGCAAACATCCTAAATGCGCCAAGCCTCGAGCGGATCCTCCCCCCAGAACTAACGCTACCTTAGGCCTTTCCCGAGTAAAGAGCTTCATTATTGCTGCCGTAACTCGATGATATCATTTACCTTGTCTTCTGTCAATCGAGGATTTTCCGGTCTATTGTTTTGACACAATGACTCTAGCGGACTTTTGGGAATCAAAATAGGTTTGCGCGGTCCGTTGGAGGTCTTCGGGAGAGATCCGGCGAATCTTTGATTCGTATTCATCCACCCATTGGTACCCTAATCCAAAACATTCGTCCAACGCTGTCTTGAAAGCAAGGGAAGAAAAACTCTGCAGGTCGATTCGGTTGTTGCCAATCAGTTCTTGTTTAGCCCGTTCAAGCGATTCCGCATCCACAGGATAGTCTCTTAACCTTGAAATTTGCTGTTCCAGTAAATCTTTGACCCTCTCCACCGCCTCAGGCGCCGTAGCGACGTAAAAAACAAAGTACCCGGCTTCCAATCCTGAGACCCCGTAAGCCCCCACGCTATAGGCCAACCCTTCTTTTTGGCGGATAGCGTCATAGAGAGTACCGCTCCCTCCGGAAAGGATCGCGGTCAGGACTTCAAAAAGGGGGCGTTCTTCCGACAGCAAACCGACGGTGCGAAATCCCATCAAGACCATCGCCTGATCCTTGACCGTGTTCCGATCGACTCTTTTCTGTTGTGTGATTGGTTCTTCAGTGAAAACCGGCAAAACGATTTTTTCGTTCTGTCCCTTCCAAGATTCAAAGTGACGATCTAAAGAAGCAACAACTTGTTTTTCATCAATATCTCCCACGACTGAAAAAGTCAGGTTATTGGGGATACAGAAATGATGATAGTAGTCCATTAAATCTTTGCGGGTTATTTTTTCGACCGTTTCAGGAGTCCCTAATAAAGTAAAGCGCAAGGGGTAGGTTTGGAACAGTGTCTCTTTCAGCAGATTTGCCGCATTCTGAAACGGGTCCTCTTCCTGGCTCTTGATGCCCGCGTGAATCAGTTGACGAACCCGTTTTGTTTCCCTGTCATCAAAAACAGAATGCTGTATCAAGTCAGCGGTTAAAGAAAGCCCCTCCACCATATCTTCTTTCATTAACTGCAAGGTAAAACCGAAACTGTTATGTCCGCTAAACGGAATTAGACTCCCTCCGCGCGCCTCCACCCAGTTTGAGATTTGTTCTGCGTCTCTTTTAGAAGTCCCTTTAACCATCAATTGAGCGACGAAGTTTGAGAGACCCGCTTTCTCCGGTTGTTCTGAGCAAACGCCTCCTTTAAAAGCGGCCGCGATGGAAACCATGGGGACTCTGGTATCCCGCTTCATGAGCAGAGTGCTTCCTTGAGGGAGTTTCACTTTTTTCATCCCTCCCGTGAGCAAAGCGGCTTTCCGCTCTTGCAAGGCCTTTGGAGCGTTCTTAGCCGATCCCTCGGTGTCAGGAACCAATCCCACATAGGTCAGTTTTTCCCTGGAAAAATATTTTTCAAGAACCCTGCGCAGATCTTCAGGGGTAACTTGTTGAATACCGGCAACGTAGTGCTCGGAGAAATTGGGGTCGCTTGTCAGCAGTTCATTGCTGATCAAATCGGCAACTACCCCCTGGACGGTCTGGCGATTGGCCAGATAATCGGTGATCACGGAACGCTTCGCTTTTTCTAGGTCCTCCGGACTAAAACCAACCTGGAGCAAACGTGATAATTCCGTCTGGATCACGGCCACCGTTTCATCGGTTTTGTCCGGGTCCAAAACACAGATGATGGCGAAAAGACCGGGGTCCCGAGGCGTATAACTCCAGCAGGAGACGTCATGCACTAATTCTTTTTCACGGTGAAGAAGCCGGTGCAGGTAAGAGCTCTCGCCTCCCCCCAGCAAAATAGCCAAGACATCCAGCGGATAAAGATCGGCATCTCCTAAACTGACCGTGTGGTACAACAACTGCAGATGGGCCAATTCCACCTTTTCGGATTCGATCACGTTTTTACGGGAGCTCATCTGAAGCGGTTCCTGAGGGATTTGGACCTCTTTGAGTGAAGACCGTTTCATCCCGCCGAATTTTTCGTAGACCTCCTTCGCCGCTTCAGATAAATCAAAATCCCCCGCCAGAGCCAGGACTAAATTATTAGGAACGTATTTCTGCCGGTAATAGCGCATAACATCTTCCCGCGTCAGTGAGCGGAACAGAGATTCATAACCGATGATGGGATGACGGTAGGGATGCACCGTGTAAGCTCTCCCCCAGGCAAGGAGATGAAGAAACCGGTCCGGATCATCCCGGTTCATCGCCAGTTCCTTGAGAATCACTTCCCGTTCTTTTTCTAATTCTTCCGCGTCAAAGGCCGCGTTTTGCAGAACATCGGAAAGAAGTTCAAGGACATCTTGCAGGTATTCGGAAGGGACAACAATGCGGTAGCCGGTATATTCGTAAGAAGTAAACGCCTCATAAGTGCCGCCATACCGCTGGATTTCTTTTTCAACATCTCCCACTTTCCTCTTTTGAGTCCCTTTAAAAAGCATATGCTCCACGAAGTGGGAGATGCCGGACCCTATCCAATCTTCTTCAGAGATTGAGCCGGTGCGGACGGCGGCTTCAACAGCGATTAATCCGTGACCGGTATCGGGTTTTAACAGCGCCACCAACCCGTTATCAAGTGAGTATCGTTGAATGGATGGATTATTCAATGACGGAATTTCTGTGTAGGAATGCGAATTGCTCTGGCAACCCAACGCTGTCAGTATGAGTAACGCTAGCCACCATGCCAACTGATTTTAATGCCTCCCCCTTGCTGCTTCTCTTTCTTTCTTTCTTCTGCGCTCACTCGGTTTTTCATAGTGGCGACGGGCTTTCAATACCTTCATGACGCCTTCCCGTTCAATCTTTTTCTTAAACCGCCTAAGGGCTTTTTCCAGTGATTCACCTGCTTTAATATCGACTCGCGGCATCTGTGCGACTTCACCCCTTCCTTATAAAATATGCAATTCATTATAGTCATTCCGCATCCTGTGTCAACAGTTAAAAACCAGGGCGCCTTAATTTTCACCTCTCTTAAATTCGATATAAATACTAAAAGGCAGTTCTTCATGTTTCAAGTCCGTCGGGAACTGCGGGAAAGGAGCTGAATCTTTAATGCTTCGAATGGCGACTTGCCGGAGCAGATCGTTGGCCGAGGTGTCTTCTTTGAAAACCTGGATATCTTTCAAGAGTCCCTTTTGCCCAAGGATAAACGCCAGGTGGACGATTCCTGAACTCGAAAACCCGCCATAATTCCTCTCCGCGCACGCCCGCACGCGGTCCCGGACAAGTTGATAATATTTCTGGTAGTTCATATCCTTTTCCAGATCACGCGGGATTTCGAACTTTGGCTTGCTCGGCGCTGTGGGAGGAGGA
>JACOVV010000027.1 GCA_016177145.1 Candidatus Omnitrophota bacterium
CAGCGGATTGATATCGAGCTCGGCGATCTCGGGGCATTGCATGGCTAACTGGGAGAGCCGCTGGAGGCACTCTTCAATCTTGGGGATATCCGCCGGTTTTTCGCCGCGGACACCTTCGAGAATCGGATAGCTTTTGATGGAGTGAATCATGTTGTACGCCCCTAATTCCCGGATGGGGGCGATGCGAAATGTGACATCCTTGAAAATCTCGACATAGGTTCCCCCCAAACCGAACATCAGAATAGGACCAAACCGTTCATCCCGCTTCAATCCTAAAATAACCTCGCGTCCTTTCTTCGCCATTTTTTGAACCGTGACCCCTAAAATTTTCGCCTTGGGTAATTTCCTGCCGACAGACTCCAATAAATCAGCCGCCTGGCGTTCGACTTGATCCCTGGAACAAAGATTAAGCCGCACCCCGCCGACGTCAATCTTGTGAAGAATGTCGGGTGAGTTAATCTTGAGCACTACAGGGTAGCCCATCCGTTCAGCCGCTTCCACCGCGGCTTTCGGAGTCGCGCATAGTTCCATTGGGAGTGTTGGGAATCCATAAATTTTTAACAACTCCATCGTTTCAAGGTCGGTCAGATTTCTTCGTTTTTGCCCGACCGCCTTCTGCAAAATAGCCCTTGCCGCTCCGGCTTCTATTTTGAATTCTTTATACTCGGTCCGCGGACGAGCGACCCAGGCGGTATAGCGGGCCATGCCGGCGAGCGCTTTGGCGGCCGACTCAGGGAAACGGTAGTGTGGAACTCCCCATCTCTCGAGTACCTTCACTCCCGCCGAAACATCCACGATTCCCATGAAACAGGCAAGCACCGGTTTGTGATGCTTGGAAGCGATTTTGCCAATGACCTCAGCGATCGCTTCGATATCGGTCATTGCTTGAGGAGTCAAAATGACAATTACACCATCCAGGTGAGAATCTTTGAGCGCGATTTTGAGCGCGGTTTCGTAACGGCCATGCTGGGCGTCCCCAATGACGTCAATGGGATTATGAATATTCGCCGTTGACGGGAGGACTTTTTTCAATTCCTCTTCCGTTTTTTCGGAAACAACCGCCATCTCCAATCCATAGCGGACACTGGCATCGGTCGCCATGATCCCCGGGCCTCCGGCGTTAGTGACGATAGCGACCCGGTTTCCCTTGGGGCGCTTGTTAGCGGAAAAAGCCTTCGCGTAATCAAAGAGCTCGTCCACTGAATCCACTCGAAAAATTCCCCCTTGAGCAAAGATCGCCGTGTACACCTCATCGGAACCGGCGAGAGAACCGGTATGGGACGAAGCCGCTTTGGCCCCCTGGAGCGTCCGCCCCGATTTGATCGCCAGAATCGGTTTACAGCGAAGGGCCGGAGTCTCAAGGCACACCTCGCCGGTAATGCGGCGGCAGAGGTCAATCAATTCACGGGGATACGAAATATCTTCCAGGTACATTAAAATGACGTCGGTTTTCTCATCATGGCTCAAATATTCCAGTAACTCCAACTCGGTCACCGCCGCTTTATTCCCCATACTGATAAACTTAGAGAAACCGATGTTGACCCCTTTGGCGTAATCTAACACTGCCGTGCAGAGAGCGCCGCTTTGAGAAATAAATGAGATATTCCCCTGCTTGGGCATGGAACGGGCAAAGCTGGCGTTCATCGAGACGGCAGAGTCTGTGTTAATAACCCCTAAGCAATTGGGACCTAAGAGAGGGATCTGATGTTTCCGCGCTAGATCGGCCAGTTCTTTTTCACGCGCGGCGCCGTCCTTGCCCACCTCTTTAAACCCCGCGGAAATCACGATCGCCCCTTTAATCCCCTTTTGGACGCATTGCTGGAAAGTCGAAACAGACGCTTCCGCCGGAACAATGAGAATCGCCAGATCCACGGAGTTAGGAACTTCCAGCATGGAAGGATACGACTTCACTCCAAGGATGCTGTCGGCCTTGGGGTTAATCGGATACAGAACCCCCTGATATTCTCCCATCAATAAATTTTTAAAGACCGCGTGCCCCACCGCCTCTTCCCGACGGGAAGCGCCGATCACGGCGATGCTTTTGGGAGAAAAAATAGAATCAAGTTGAGACATCATTGGTTATTTTCCCATCTCATCTCTCTTTTATCACTTTTAATATTATCCACACTACTGTTATCACTCCCGCTACGAGTAGTACTGCGAAAATCGCAAAAACATCCCACTGCGGACGAACCGCCTGCTGGGCGGCGTCGAAATACGGCTCCAGATATTTTGCCCGGACAAAATCGCGGATGACCGCCATCAGAGCCACCGTCACGGAAATCAAGACGGCACCGGTAATTGTTTTCTTGAACGGCTTCTCAGAAACACCGGCCAGCAAAATCAATATCAAAGATAACACAGCGCAAATAATGGCAGCGACGAGAATCGCCGTCGCGGTTTTGTCTTGTCCCATCAGAGAATTCCGTACCGGCGGCGGGAGCGCCGCTAAAAACCAAAGCCCGATGAAGAACTGAACGAACGTCGCCGCCACAAACCATTGACTGCCGTAACGAATAGCCCATTTCCCCTGCTCATCGTCCGTTTTCTTTTTCCAGAATCCATGCAACATCACCAAGATCCCGGAAAGAGCCAGCGACGCGATAAAAAAATGAAGGAAGCGGGGAATGATCGTTGGATCCGACACGCTTAAATGAATCCCGTAAGCGGACGAAGTATAAATTCCCTGCCACTTTTCCGGAGTCAGCATCAGAACCATGTTGTGGGTATAGAGAAAACCGATCGTCAGAAAAAGAAACGCGCTCCCCCACGGAACCCATAAAGAGACCGGCCGTTTTTGTTGAGCGCGGAAATAACAACGATAAAATCCGTAATATCCCAAGGTCAACAATCCCACCACCGACAGCCAGGGCCAGGCCATGAGGACGCTGGAGGTATAAAAGAACTGGCCATAGAGAACCTGGAGAAACAATAATGGAGCCACCCCTAAGGTAATCGCCGCCGCGATCGTGTACGGAACCATTTTCCAAAGGGCGCCCGCCAGTAAAAGATGCCTCTCACTTTTTCGCCATTTGCCGAAGGTTTGAGAGATTGCCGCCAGAAACCCGCCCCCCAGGGCGAAATTCATCGGAACCAGGTGCAGGATGAAAGTCACGACAAGCAACGTTCTCAATAACCAGACCGGCGCCGGCAAAGGGATGGGGTCTAGAGAAGGAATATCAATCATGATCATCACCTATTGTGTAGGGGCGGGTTTGAAACCCGCCCCTACCGTTCAAATCGGCCAAAAATCCCGCCAACGCGCGCCGCTCCTCGTCGGTTCCGACAAACGGCGGCATAAATCCTTTAATTCGATCCAGTTTCCCCAAGATCTGATAGGCGTCTTCTTCGGTCCATCCCCGCACCAAATGACGCAGGCCGTTGTACCCATCAATCGTGTGGCAGATCGCGCATTGGCCAATAAAAAGATTACGGCCAACTTGAGTCTCTGGTTTCGAGTTTAGAGTCTCGAGTTTGTCATGACCCGAAACCCGAGACTCGAGACCCGAGACTAGCTCCCATTTTGAATGTGACAAATATCCTTCTTCAAGAAATTTCTCTTTCTCGTTCACCAGAACCGAATTCGAATACATATAATTATAAATGATGTACGGCTTGCGGACCGCTTCTCTGGTCCATTCGGTGACCGCCGTGACCATCAGCCCAAGAACCAGGAAAAGGGCGGCGAGAGCCGGAGTGAACGTTTCCGGCTGGCGATAACCGATCCAATAAGAAAAAGAAAAAATCAAAATGGAAAAGAAAATGCTCAACGCGGCAAAAATCGTGACCGGCGGCGCTCCCCCCGTCACAATCTGCCAGGAGAGAATCGGAATTTGAATGTTGTACCAGATTCCTCCGATAATCAATATCGGCATCGCCACCATCAGCCATTTGCTGGAATAACGGACAATCTTCGCTTTTAACCGGGAATCGGACTGCCAACAGCCGGTCAGTTGGGCATAGAGTCCCGCTAACGCGATACAGACGGCTGTGCGGATGAGAAGCGACGGGAAATAGGTTGGGTTGAAGAACGCATCCCAGAAATTTCCGGTGGAGAGCCACCGGCCCGGGGTCAACATAAAGGAAAGAATTCCGTTGATCACCACCAAGCTCATGTAGGAGCTAATAAAATAAATCCAGCCGATTTTGTTATGGAGAAGACGATTCACTCTTCCCCATGTGCCGTAATAAATCAGGATCGCCGCGATCTCGACTAGAAAGAAAGTAAATTCAATCGCCCATCCCCAGACAAAGTTATGGATGAGCGCCGAAGTCCCGGCCGGATGGACAAGCCCGATCGAGAACCAAATCCCGACGCCGCTCACCGCGCCGAAGACCACCGTTAACAAGAGGAAAAACCGGGAATGATTTTTGACGTACTCCAACAGTGAGACATCGTTTTTGAGGATCGCTTTCCGTTCGGTGAGCGCCAGAAACAGCCCTCCCCCGATGGCGAAGTGGGAAACAAAAACGTGAAGGATGGAAATTATCGCGATCACCAATCCTCCGCCGATCATCGGAACTTCCCAGAAGGGGTAATTCATCAACAAATCCTCGGTAATTGTTCCCCGCTCAATAGATCAATGACGCGGCTGGTCCCAATCTTACCCGTGAGAGTTACCGGTCCGGCGAAGGAAGAAGAACCATTCCACTCGACTCTGCCGATCATCGCCGCCTCTTTTCCAAGAGGATGGCCCCGCATGATTTCTAACGCTCTCTTCACGTCATTCGGCGCGACAAACGCGACGAACCTTCCTTCATTGGCGACGTACAAAGGGTCCAGCCCCAAAATTTCACAAGCCCCCGCTACTTCTTCGCGGATGGGAATCGAATTTTCTTCGATGTTAATCCGTAAATGGGCTGTGTCGGCGATTTCATTGAGCGCGCTCGCCAGTCCTCCCCGCGTTAAATCGCGCAGACAGTGAATCTCGATCCCGGCATTCAATAATTCTATCACTAATCCGGCCACCGCGGCGGTATCGCTTTCGATCGTCGTTTCAAACGAAAGTCCCTCTCTAACCGCCATGATGGCGATCCCGTGGCGGCCGATGTCGCCGTTCAAAAGAATCATATCCCCCGGCTGGACACTCTTCGGGCAAATCCGCAGGCCATGCTCCACCACTCCCACCCCGGCCGTGTTGATAAAAACGCCGTCTCCTTTTCCCTTATCCACGACTTTGGTGTCGCCGGTCACTAACTGCACACCGCTGGCCTCTGCCGCTTTTTGCATGGAGCTGACTACCCGGCAAAGTTTTTCCGTCGCGAATCCTTCTTCAAGGATAAAACCGGCGCTCAAATAAAGCGGCCGCGCCCCGCACATGGCAAGATCGTTCACCGTGCC
>JACOVV010000176.1 GCA_016177145.1 Candidatus Omnitrophota bacterium
ACCGCGAAAAGTTCCAGTCCCATCGCGCCGATGAACAGCGCGATGGGGAAATGCACGATCATTGGATGAAGGTGCCAATGGTTCATCATGGATACATAGTCATAAGAAACTTACTTCACCTTTTCGACTTCTATTTTCTTAATGAACTTCTCCGGATCTTTCTTGAAATCCTTAATGCACATATCACAGCAGAAATTGTAAACCTTTCCTTTATAAGCCAGCCGCGCCGGTTTGTGCTTTGGATCATTAAAGTTAATCTCCCCATCGCTCACAGGACAGAGACGATTACCGGCTTTCTCTAATCCCAGCGCTTCAACTTCTTCATCGGATTCAATGATCCTGAATTCTTCAGTGACCGTCTGTTGCTCTGTGCCGGCGCCATGAGAATGGCCATGTCTCATTTCCGCCAGCGCTGGAAAAGAACCATACCCAAAAACCATACTCACCAACAAAAGAACCCTTAATCTCCAGTCCATTTTTATATCCCTCTCTTTCTATTTAAAGAAACGTAGAAATTGGGCCCATCCCCCTCTGTTTATCTTTTATTTCTCTATCTCATTATGCAAGAGTACCTTTCAATAAGTGTCTCAGTTTGTTCCTGGCGCGGTAGAGCCGTCTCTCCACTCCCTTAACGGAAATACCGAGAATCTCCGCGATCTCCTCATAAGAGGTCTCTTCCTGGTATAACAGAATGATTTTTTTTTGATCTTGCGGTAAGGCGTCAATGGCCTGTTGAATCCGTTGAGCTGTTTCCTTATCAATGAGCAACGTATCCGGTCCGTTGGCTATTGAAATTTCCTGGTTTTCCAGCAGTTCGCTTTCCGGATTTTGTTTCCGTTTCCGCCATTGGTCCGTGCAAGCGTTGAAAGTGACCCGATAGAGCCAGCTGGAGAACGAGGCCGTTGGTTTCCAGGAGTCAGGATTCTGGTAAAGTTTAATAAAAATCTCCTGGGCCACATCTTCAGCCAACGATCGGTCTTTGAGATATCGATAGGCAAGATTCACTACCTTAGGGAGGTATTTTCTGACAATTTCATCAAAACTCTCCTGGTCCCCCTGCCGCCATTGTGACAGGAGAGCCGTCTCCTGTTGTTCCATCACAGCCCAGAGCGTTCCTTCCTTTTCTTATTACCGCGACTCCGTTTGGTTTTCTGCGTTGTCCCGTCTAATTTTAAGAATACCCGTGTCAGCCAATCAACGATTTCATTTTCCAAATCATCTTTTTGCAAGATGATCAGCGACCGGGCTTTCCTGTCGGGAACATAAGTATCAATGACATGCGTAGAGAACTCATCCAAACGGGTTAAAAAAGCGTGTGAAAGTTCATGAACGATCAACTCTTCGTCAATGGCGTGCGCCTGTTCTTTGGCAAAACTGATAAAAATTTTGCGGTCACTCTGGGCGACATGGACACAGGCAGGTGAACCATCCTCTAGTTCAGGGACTGTCTTGGCAGGAAAAATATTCCAGTGGATCTCAAAATCTTCAAGATGCAGACGCTTTTGCCATAAATGGATCCGTCGGTCAATTTGTTCTTCGGTCATCTTTTGCGCCCACCGTTTGTTTTTTCTATCATAACACAGCGCTTCGGCTTTGACAACACAACTTATGCAATGATAATATAATACAGTGATGCTTGAACTCCTTTTCCCTGCTCTTTGCGCCGCTTGTGGCGCCCGTGTTCATCACGAAACACCGATTTGCCACGACTGTTTAGGAAAGCTCAAATACCTCGCCCCGCCGTGGTGCTCTCGCTGCGGAATCCCGCAGAACCATACAGAACTCTGTTTTGATTGCAGTCAACGGATCTCAAAAACCGGCTCGCTGGACCAAATTCGTTCGGTCTTCATTTACCAAGAGCCCTTGAGAATCTTTATCCACCAATGGAAATATAAAGACCGCCCGGAATTGTCTCGTTTTCTGGCGCAGCAAATGGTTCTTTTCACTGAGCTTTATTTCACGGAAAAACCATGGGATATTCTAATCCCCGTCCCTCTGCATAAGACCCGCGAGCGGGAAAGAGATTACAACCAATCGCTTTTGCTGGCGGCGGCTGTGTCAAAGGCACTGGAAATTCCTGTGTCAACGGGAACACTGAAACGCGCCCGTCCGACTCTGCCGCAATCCACGCTTCCTGAACCAGAACGGAGAAGCAATGTGCTGTCCGCTTTTCGCGCTTTATCCTATGGCGCGGCTAAAAAAAACATTTTATTGATTGACGATCTTTACACAACCGGCTCCACTCTGGAACAATGCGCTTTCGCTTTAAAAACCCAAGGCGCTGCGCGGGTGGACGCGCTGACTTTGTCAAGGACAATGACGGCTATTTAAAATGCGCCTTCTTCAACGTTACCTTCTGGCTGAATTCGCTTCTCCCGGAATCTTCGCTTTGATAGGACTGACTCTGGTCCTGATGCTGGGCAATCTGGTGCAACTGGCTGATTTGGTCATTTCCAAAGGAGTCGGCATCGGCCAGGTGGCGAGATTGTTCTTCTATCTGGTCCCTTACCTGCTGACTTTCTCTCTCCCGATGGCGGTTTTGGTTGGAACCCTTCTTGCTTTCGGACGGCTCTCGGCCGACAATGAAATTACGGCCATGCGCGCCAGCGGCGTCAGTCTCATCCGGCTTTTCCGCCCTATTCTGACCATCGGGTTTCTTTTAAGCGTTCTTTCTATCTTTCTGAACGATCAAATCCTCCCCAAAGCCCACTTCGCCAGCCGAAAACTCTTGGCCCAAATCGGCGTTAAAAACCCGACGGCCTACTTGGAAGCCGGCACGTTCATCCGCGCCTTTGAAGGATATATCCTTTTCATTTATGACATCCGGAACCATGAGCTTTTCAACGTTCGAATTTACCAAATCCAGGGGGAAAAACCAACGCGGACACTGGTCGCCAAACGAGGCGAATTTATCCCGATCCCGGAAAGAAACATAGTAAAATTAAAACTAATGGATGGCATGAGTGATGAACCCAATCCAAGGGACCCAACCAATATCTATAAATTAAATTTCCAGACTTATTATTTAACGCTGAATCTTTCTCAGCAGATCCAAAAGAACCAAATCCAGAAAAAACCAAAAGACATGACGCTGGCGGAGTTAAAGCAGGAAGCCGCTTCTCTCGAGGCTTCTGGAGTGTCCGCGGCTCCAATAAGAGCGGAGTTTCATCGAAAAATCGCTCTGGCCTTCGCGAATTTTTTTCTCGCCCTGATCGGTTTCCCTCTGGCCCTGTTGACTCATCGCGGGGAACGATCGATCGGTTTTGCGCTTGCTTTAGGGGTGTTCGCGGTCTATTATATCCTTCTAGCGTTGGGAGACGCTCTGGCGATCCGGGGTGATCTCGCCGCCCCGCTCGCTGTCTGGTTCCCAAACGGCCTGGTGGGAGCGCTGGGACTTTTGTTAATCCAGAAAATCGCGAGAGTGTGATTTGAAAATTCTTGACCGTTATTTGCTGCGACAATTCGTGTGGCCTTTTTGTTTTTCTCTTCTCTCTTTTCTATTTCTTTACTGGACGATTGATTTATTCACCCACTTGGACGATTTCTTAAGAAACCGCGCCCCCCTCTGGACACTGGCGCAATACTACCTGGCGTCCATTCCCATCGTGTTGGTGCAAACATCCCCTCTGGCCAGCGTGACCGCGGTGGTTTCCTGTCTGGGCCGGCTCAATAGAACCCATGAACTGACCGCCATGCGTTCTTGCGGACTCAGTTGGTTCAGGATGTCCTCTCCTCTTTTGCTGGCCGGGTTGTTCATTACATTCGTCTCTCTTTTTTTAAACGACCACATGATCCCTCAAGCTATGATGGTGACCCAATTGATTAAAGAAGAACATTTCGAAACCGCGTCCACCAAAGAGCAAACCATCATTGAAAACGTCGCTCTTTATGGAACGAAGAACCGGATGTTTTACGCCAAACGCTATGATCCTCATGACAAAATTCTCTATGACTTGATTATTTTTATTGATGACGCCTCCCATCGTCCTCTTGCTAAAATTGTCTCCGAAAAAGCGGAATGGATTGTTAATGACAAATGGAAACTCTTCTCCTGTGTCTCCTATCAATTGGGGTCCAGAGGAGAGATCGTGGATAAACCGGTTTATTACGATGAACGAACCATGGACATCGATGAAACTCCGCAAAGCTTCCTAAAAATGGAGTCCCAGATTCATTTTATGCGGTATGAGCAGCTTGAAAATTACATTGAGCGGATCGCCGTCTCCGGGCCTAACGTGACCCAGCGGCTTTGGGTGGAACTGCACAATCGTATCGCCTTTCCTTTCGCTAACTTCGTCCTGATTCTGATCGGCATTCCCTTCGGAATCATTCCCTTTCAACGAAAGAGGTGGTTTCTAACCGGGATCGGCCTTTGCGTGGCGATCAGTCTCTGCTTCTATCTGCTGAACTCCGTTTTCATTTCTCTGGGGAAGGCCGGTATTCTTTCCGCGTGGTTTGGGGCGTGGGGAACAAACTTGATTTTCGCAGGTATCGGCTTGATAGCGCTCAAACGGCTTTAGAATTTATAGAGATCATTCGATACCTCAGGATAAGCGCGATCATCTTGATTCCCAGCTTAAAAGCTTTCCAAGTACTGCTGGTAATTTTGGAATCTCCTATCCTCTTCTTGTAGTTGACCGGGATTTCAACGCACTTGTATTGATGCCGGACGCACAGAATCATGAATTCGGGTGAGAAGTCCGATCCCCCTACCCGGAATTCACGCAATATTCCCTTCAGTGGTTTGGATTTGATCATCTTGAACGTGCACCCGACATCGGTAAGACATGGACCGTTATGCAGATATTCCAGGATTTTCGCGACCACGACGTTGCCCAGCCGCAAAAACCAGTCCATCTTCGCCCCCTCCCAGATCAGGGCTTTTGAAGTGCGGGTCCCGAACACAACGTCAAAATGATCCACGTAGGCGAGGAATTTCAGCAAATCAGACGCGAGAAAACTCCCGTCGGGTTCACAGGTAAAAACCAAATCACCGGCGGCCTCCTGCAGGCCGCGCCTTAAGGCGTACCCGTATCCCTGCCGGCCTTCTCTGATATATTTCGCTCTTGTTTTCTTAATCTGCTCCGCTGTCCCGTCGGAGGAATTATTGTCAACCGCGATCACTTCATCCACAACACCTGTCGCGAAAAAATTCTCGATCTCATTCCCGATATTTTTTTCTTCATTATACGCGGGCAGGATGATTGAGACTTTTTGCTGGTTATACATGGCCGCAAACTGATCAGGTGCCCAACTGCCAGGAAGACAAGTATTCTTTTTGTTGGGGCGTTAAACGGTCTATCGAAATCCGCATTGCCTGCAGTTTCAGCCGCGCGATTTCTCGATCAATGTTCTCCGGGACCGCGTACACTTTCTTGTCGAGTTCCTCTTGATTTCCAGCGATAAACTCAACGGAAAGGGCTTGGTTGGCGAAACTTAAATCCATCACGCTCGCCGGATGCCCTTCAGCAGCGGCAAGATTGA
>JACOVV010000175.1 GCA_016177145.1 Candidatus Omnitrophota bacterium
AAATTTCCGCGGGCAGAAGTCAGTTTGGTGGTGGGTGAGAGGGCACAGACGCTATTTGAGAGCGATCCCAGATTTAAGAAAATTTGGGTCTGGCGTAAGAACGCGGCTATACGGGAGAAATGGCCGCTGGTCTTAGAGATCATTGGCAAAGGATTTAATCGAGTGGTTAATTTTCGAATGCCTGTCCTTGTTAGAAATGGAACGACGCACCGCAGGATCATGCATTTTCAAAAAACAGGGGCGGGTTTAAAACCCGCCCCTGCGGAATCGCTTGACCAAATCGACACAAGACAAGCGCTCTGGATTTCTGAAAGAGTAGAGCAACAGACTAGGGAGTTACTAAAGAAAGAAGGGGTGTCTATTGGCGAAAAGTGGATAGTGGTGACACCGGGGAGTTTGAATATGACGAAACGTTGGAAGATTGATGGATTTGTCAAACTGTGCCGGTTGTTGTCAGAGAAAGATTCGTCTTCGATTTTGTTAACCGGAGATGAAAGCGATCGTGTCCGCAGTCAGGAAATTATCGGGACAAATATTTTCGATCTCTGCGGGAAAACAGGTCTTTTACAACTCGCGTGGCTCATCCGCGAGGCAAAATTGTTGATCAGCCACGACAGTGCCCCGCTGCACATGGCTGGATTGTTCGGAACGCCGGTCGTGGCGATCTTCGGCCCTACCGACCCGTTAAAATACGGGCCCTGGAGGGAGAATTCAAGGATAGTACGACGGGACCTCTTTTGCTCTCCGTGCGAGAAATCACTTTGTGTTTACCACCATGAGTGCATGGAACAAATTGCCCCGCAAGAAATATTGCAGGCGGTAAATGAATTAATATCATGACCCAATTCCCCCGGAAAATCTTATTGGTCCGATGTGACCGGATTGGAGACCTGTTGTTGACGGTCCCGGCGATTGATTATATTCGTGAAAAATGGAGAGGGACATCCGTAGGGGCGAATGATCATTCGCCCCTACAATCAATGTTGGTGAATGTCAACACGGCGGAATTAATTAGAGGACACCCCGGGTTGCAAGAGGTTATCACGTTGGACAAGAAAGGAATTCACAAGGGGGTTCTTGGGACGCTCCGCCTGATTTTTCAATTGAGGCAGAAAAAATTTGACGCTTGCCTTGTTTTTCACCCTACCCGCAGGGTTCATCTCATCCTATTCCTCGCGGGAATTCCCCGTCGGGTAGGATATCCTGTCAAGTGGGGGAAACGGCTGCTGACTGATTTTATCGCGGATCGAAGACATTTAAGCAATCAACATGAAATAGAGAATGTGCTTGATTTTGTTGATCAAAGCCCTTGGAGAGAAAGGGCGGAAAGTAGAAAGTGGAAAGTGGAAAATGGAAAATTCTGGATTGCTCAGGATGAGAAAGCTGAACAGAGGATAGAGCAACGACTTGAGGCGGCGGGATGGATGAAAGAGTGCTTTTTTGTTGTGCTGCATCCCGGGGCAAGTGATCCGTGTAAGCGCTGGCCGATTCAGCGCTTCGTAGAGACGGGAAAACAATTGCGGCAGCAGTTAAACGTCGGTATCGCGGTCATCGCCGGTTCCGGCGAGAGTCCTCTGGGGATGGAAACAGCCAAACAGATTCCAGGAGCGGTTGATTTCTCGGGAAAGACGACGCTTCTCGAATTGGCGGCGTTGCTGAAGAGATCCAGACTGCTGATCTCCAATGACAGCGGCCCGGTTCATGTCGCGACGGCTGTTGGGACGCCTGTCCTCTCTCTTTTTGGGCGGGATCACCCCGGCTTGGGGCCTGTCCGCTGGCGCCCGTTGGGCAAAAAGGACCGGTATCTGTTTAAGAAAACCGGCAGTGAGGCGGAAAATCTTTCCGCCATTACCGTGGAGGAGGTCGTTACGGCGGCAAGGGAGATGTTAACGTGAAGTCAAAAGTCAAAACTATGTTCCTTGTTATTTGTTATTTGTTACTTTTGACTCCTCAGGGCTGTTCTGTTTTCAAGCAAGCGCGAAGATACCCTTCGACTCCGGGACTGCAGGAAAAGGATGTGACTGTGGTCCCCCCTCAAAAGGGACTTCGAGTAGGAGAGAAGTTAATCTACACGATTCGCTGGGTGGGGGTTCCTGTGGGGACAGTGACCCTCTGGGTGCGGGAAAAAGGGTTTCTGTTTGAAGAAAAAGAAGTCTATCACCTAACGGGCGAAGTGAAATCGAACGCTTTTCTTTCTCGATTTTATAAGGTGGCGGACTTCTACCAAAGTTACTGGGATGTTAAGCAGCGTGACAGTCGTCAATTTAGGAAAAAAGTGTCCCAAGGCCGGTATCGCGCCGATGAAATTATCACATTCTATCCTGACCAGAAAAAGGGGGCTTACCTGGCTCCTGTGAAACAGGAGACAAAAGAATTTTCAATTCCAGGCCCTGTTCAGGATATTCTGAGTAGCATCTATTACTTTAGAACAATTCCTTATCAAACAGAGATGGCCCTTGAGTTGCCGCTGGTAGCGGATGAAAAGAATTGGAAGGTGACCCTTAGCACTGTGAAAGAAGGAGTGTTGGAGGTTCGTAATCTGGGGGTTTACGAGGCTTTTTTAATAGAACCCTATGCGATTCGCGTGGACCCGCCTGACGGGAAGGAGGGAAAACCGTATCGCCCAAAAGGCCGGCTCTGGATATGGTTCAGCGCGGATGAAAAACGCCTGCCTCTTGTGGTACGGGCCGATACCGCCCGGGTAGGAGAAGTGACCGCCACATTGGAATCCGTTGAACTTGCGAATTAACGTTGGGTTCGGTATAATACCCCCATTGTCAGCCATTATTATAATGTTTTAACGGTTGTACCTATGGTCAATTCCTCACACCTCAAAAAGCTAGTCAGCCGTCTCCCCAAGGCACGCGTCCTCGTTATCGGTGATCTCATCCTGGATGAGTTCATTTGGGGAGATGTGGACCGAATTTCTCCGGAAGCGCCTGTTCCCGTCGTCTGGGTGAAGTCGGAGTCTTTCATGCCCGGGGGAGCCAGTAACGTCGCCAGCAATCTTCAATCTCTGGGAGCGACGCCATTTCTTTGCGGTGTCATTGGGAAAGATGAACGGGGGAAACTGCTCCAACAGGAATTACAGAAACAAGGGATTGATACCCAGGGGCTCATTGTGGATGGGGCTCGTCCCACGACGATGAAAACCCGGATCGTGGCGCACCACCAACAGGTGGTCCGCGTGGATCGGGAGAAAACATCCGAAATCAGCGACAATATACGGGACCGGGTTTTGGCGTATGTCCGGAAACAGATGAACAAAATTGACGCTCTTTTGATTGAGGATTACGGGAAAGGGGTCATCTCGGCCCGGTTGATTCAGGAAGTGGTGTCAATGGCGAAAGCCCGCAAAAAAATTATCAGCGTGGATCCTAAAGAAAGCCATTTTGATTACTATCAAGGAGTCACGGTGATTACGCCCAATCATCACGAGGCGGGCAACGCGGTCGGAATCAAGGTCAACGGAGACGAGGGTTTGCACCGGGTGGGGAAGGAACTGCTTAAACTGCTCCAATGCGAATCGGTTTTGGTGACCCTTGGAGAAAACGGAATGTGCCTTTTTGAAGCGAAGGGAAAAGTAACGCATATCCCTACCGTGGCTCAGGAGGTTTTTGACGTTTCAGGCGCTGGAGACACGGTAATCGCGGCGTTGACGGCGGCTCTTTCGGTGGGGGCAACGATGGAAGCGGCGGCCCGCCTGGCGAACTTCGCGGCGGGAATCGTCGTCGGCAAAGTCGGTGTCGCGGTGGCCACACCGGAAGAACTACAAGCGAAATTGACGGCGCCAACTCCGACGCAATCGGCACGACTACGGAAGCCGTTGAGCGCTCGACGCTAAACCATGGATCCGTACACCGGCATCTTCCTTTCATGGACGTCCCAGTGGCGGGTGACGCGGAGCGGAGGCCCCCACGC
>JACOVV010000177.1 GCA_016177145.1 Candidatus Omnitrophota bacterium
CTCCAAACGCGTCACCAGCGCCTTTAGAATCTCCTCCTGTAGTTTGATGGCCCGCTCCAGATGAACTACTTTCAGAGGATCCATATCAAAACTCACATAAATATACTGTCCCTCCATTTGCCCCCGGATACGATGGCCCAGCGGCCGCCGTCCCCACAGGTCCATCTGAACCACTTTGCCCCCTTGCTTTGTGATAATTTCTTGAGCCAGCGCCGCCAGCCGGTTTAATTCTTCTTTTTCGGCTTCCGGCTTTACGATAAAAATTCCTTCATAAGATTTCATGCGGATTTCTCACCTCTCCTCTAGAGTTCTTTTTTTGAATTCACAACGGTCATCGCTTTTTGGATACCCTGTTCCAGCCAGAGTTCGCAGATTTGCGGAATTCCCTCGATCGCTGTGATCACCTTCTCCCGTTCGCCGCCGTCAAACGGACCCAAAACAAACTCGCTTGCGTCGCTCTTCGGCGGAAACGGGCCAATTCCAATCCGCAACCGCGGGAACCGTTCATTTCCCAGCGCCGCGATGATCGATTCCAACCCGTGATGCCCCCCAGCGCTTCCTTGCGCTCTTAACCGTACTGCTCCCGTGGGCAACGCCAGATCGTCACAAATGACCAGCAACTGCTCCACCGGTACGTGTCTTGATTTGACCAAAGCAGAGACTGCCGCTCCCGATTCATTCATGTACGTCAGCGGCTGGGCTAAGATCACCGGTTTTTCTTTCCACGTCCCCTCTCCCACTAAAGAGTGGCCGGCTGACTCATGGCAGGAGATCTTCCAACTCCTAGAAAGCGCCTCCACCGCCATCCATCCAACATTGTGCCGCGTCTTGATATATTTCCTGCCGGGATTTCCCAACCCGACAATCAAACTAGCCAGTCTTCGCCTCTTTTTCTTTAGCCGGTGCCGCTGCTGGTTTCGCCGCTTCCTTTGCCGGCGCTGTCTCTGCCGGCGCCCCTTCCTCCGCCTTCTTCTCCCGAATGACTTCCGGCTCGGCAACTTCTCCTTCCGCTGGAGCTTCAGGAACGACCTCTTCCGTTGGGTGTTTGACGGAGAAAACCGACACTTCAGGATCCGTTAGAATTTTGACTCCCGCCGGCGGCGTTACTTCCCTGACGTGGATTGACCCTCCGATTTTTAGCCCACTCACGTCCACCTCAATTTTGTCGGGAATCTGAGCCGGCAGACAAGAAACTTCCAATTCCCAGAGCGAATGGTCCAAAACACCCCCATCCATTTTGACACCCACGGCTTCCCCTTTCGCGACGATGGGAACATTGACCTTGATTACTTCCGTCAGCGAGATTTCACGAAAATCAACATGCAGGACTTCCCTGGAAAGGGGATGCTGCTGGATTTCCTTGATGAGCGCCGTTTTATTGAGCGCCTTGCCGGCTGCAGCCTCTATTGATAAATTGATAATGACATTAGCGCCTGCCGCCCCCTGCAACAGCTTGGAAAATTCTTTTTCTGGGATTTCCAAGCTGACAGGTTCCTTCAAACGTCCATAGGCAATCCCTGGAATCCATCCTTGCTGCCGGAGTTTCTTTGCAGCCGATTTACCGCTTTTTTCCCGCACCTTAACCGCCAAACTAACTTGTTTCATAAGAACCGTCCTTCTCCTTTGAATCTGCCCCTTCAGACCCTTTTATGTATCTTCAATCAAACAATGAACTTACCGATTCCTCATGATGGATCCGCCGAATGGCTTCGCCAAGGAGATCGGCCACAGAAAGGACTTCTATCTTATCGGATTTTTTCTTAGGATCAAGAAAAATCGTATCGGTAGTAATTAACCGGGTTAAAGGAGATTGTTGGATTCTTTCCACGGAATTCCCTGAAAGAACCGCATGGGTAATCGCCGCGTAGATCTGCTTCGCCCCTTCTTGTTTAATCGCCCCAACTGCCTCCAGTAGAGAACTGCCCGTGGCAATGACGTCATCGACAATAATCACGTTTTTCCCCTTAACATCCCCCATAATATTCATGACTTCGGTCTTTGAGTCGTTAATTCTTCTCTTGTCAACAACCGCGAGTCCGGCGTTCAGCCGTTTTGAATAGGCGCGCGCCATCTTAACGCCCCCCACATCAGGACAGACCACGACGATGTTCTCCAGCTTCAGCGGGATGAAATACTGGATGAGGATATTAATGGCAAACAGATGATCGAGAGGGATATCAAAAAATCCCTGAATCTGTCCCGCATGCAAGTCAATGGTCAAAACCCTGTCCGCCCCGGCGGTCGTGATTAGATTGGCAACTAACTTCGCGGTGATTGGAACACGGGGTTGGTCTTTGCGGTCTTGTCTGGCATAGCCAAAATAAGGGATAACGGCGGTGATCCTCCGGGCCGACGCGCGACGGAGAGCGTCTATCATAATGAGCAATTCCATCAGGTGCTCGTTGGGGAGCGGGGCCGTCGGCTGCACGACAAAAACATCGCGTCCTCGAACATCTTGATTAATCTTTGCGCGGATTTCCCCCTCGCTGAAACGGTCCACCGTGACGTCCCCAAGCGGTATCTGAAGGTAATCACAAATATCCTCGGCAAGCTTGCGATTGGCATTTCCTGTCAAAACGCTCAAACGGTCAATAGAAACCATTGATAACCCCTTATTCATCTATTAAAATCCAGATGGTATTCCGTTTTTTCTCTTTAGAATCCGAGCCGGCACTCCCACCGCCACTCCCTCGACGGGAACATGGCGCTCTTTGAGGACAACCGCCCCAGCTCCTGTCACCGCTCTTTTACCCACTCTCACAGGGGCCACTAGCGTCGTGTTGCTGCCGATCATCGCCCCATCGTCAATAACAGTCCGGTGTTTTTCCCTGCCGTTAAAGTTAGCCGTAATCGTTCCGGCGCCGATATTGACTTTCTCGCCGATCGAAGCGTCCCCCAAGTAACTTAAATGTTTCACCTTGGTGGAAGATCCGATGCGCGACCGGTTCACTTCCACGAAATTACCGATCTCCGCCCGCGAGTCAACCTTGGTTCCTGACCGAAGATGCGAGAAGGGTCCGATGCGGCACTCTTCCCCGATCCTGACACCTGATTCGATCACGGTGAATGGATACACCAGAGACCCTTTTCCGATTTGAACGCCGCTGGCGATGCAGGTTGTCGCCGGGTCAACGATGGAAACCCCTCGGCGCCGATGATAATCCAGGATTCGATTCTTCAAGATTTCCGTCGCGCGGACCAATTCTTCAAACGAATTAACTCCCCACCCCTCATCGGCGTCTGTTAACTTAACGGCATTGACCGGTACTGACTGTTCTGCCCAAAGACCGATCAAATCCGTCAGATAAAATTCTCCGCTGCTGCTCGGGGATAAAACACGCAGCCCTTCGACAAGAGCTTTCCTCTCAAAAACATAAGCCCCCGTGTTGATCTCCCTGATCGCCAGCTGTTGAGGGGTACAATCCTTGGCTTCGGTGATTCTAACGACGGCCCTTCCCTGACGGACAACCCGCCCATAACTAGCCGGTTCCGGAATTTCCGCCGACAGGAACGTCGCCCTATTCCCCTGCCGCCGGTGTTCTTGAATCAACCCTTTGAGCGATTCCGTGCGAAACAAAGGGGTGTCGCCGCACAAAACCAAGAGGGTCCGGTACCCCTTTAAGTAGCGCAGAACAGAGTCTACCGCGTCCGCCGTGCCTAACTGCTGTTTCTGTGGAACACAGCGGATCCCCTTGCGCCCTTTAAGATATTCAGCAATCCGTTCTCCTTGGTATCCAACGACGACAAAAACCGATGAAATTTTTAATCCAGCGACACTTTCTAAAACCCAATCCAGCATCGGCCGTCCTGACAAGGACTCCAGCACTTTCGGGCCGGAGGATCCCATCCTCTCGCCGCGTCCTGCGGCAAGAATGACCGCCGCGATTCCTCCTGCCGGCTTACGCAATTTTCCGCTCTTCATTTTGATGGATCAAAATCGGTTTTGCTTTCTCGTCAACAACTTCTTCGCTAATAATACACTCGCGCACGTCTTTGGCCGATGGGACTTCATACATTAATTCCAACATGACATCTTCCAGAATAGCCCGTAGTCCTCGAGCTCCTGTTTGTTTTTCAAGCGCTTTTTCGGCAATGCGTTCAATCGCCCCGGGCGTGAACTCAAGTTTGACATTCTCCATCTCAAAAAACTTCTGGTACTGCCGGATAAGCGCGTTCTTCGGCTTCAGTAAGACTTGCACCAATTCTTCTTCTCCCAGAGGATGAAACGTGGCAAGGACAGGGAGACGCCCCACAAATTCAGGGATCATTCCGAATTTTAGAAGATCCACCGGTTCCACTAAATCAAGGAGTTCCGAAGGATCCTTGTCGGCAAAGGCCGCGCTCTCCCCCTTCCCACTGGAAAACCCGATCAAGCGCTTTCCGATCCTTCTAGAGACGATCTTGTCGAGAGAAACAAAAGCCCCTCCGCAAATGAATAAGATATTCGACGTATCCATTTGGACATATTTTTGCTCAGGATGTTTGCGTCCTCCCTGTGGAGGGACATTGGCCACGGTCCCTTCGAGAATCTTCAAAAGGGCCTGCTGAACCCCTTC
>JACOVV010000186.1 GCA_016177145.1 Candidatus Omnitrophota bacterium
CCTCGCCCTGTATCAGGGCGGGCACAAGGCCCGCTCCTACATCGCGATTCGGACAGGCACGGGGGCCCGCCCCTACGTTCTTTTTCTGTAGTCCATTATTTCTCATATATCTTCTATCAAGAAATCCTCATCTCTCTCAGTCTCTTGATCCTCTCCTGCATCGGTGGATGGGTGCTGAATAAAGTCGCAATAAAATCGGCGCGCAGAGGATTGACGATAAACAAATGAGCCGTTGAGGGATTTGCTCCCAATGGCCGGACTTTCACCGCATCTTCCAGTTTTGCCAAAGCGCTGGCAAGCCCCATCGGTGAATGAGCCAGATGAGCGCCGGTTTCGTCCGCTCCATATTCTCTAGATCTGGAAATCGCCAATTGAACCAGCATTGCCGCTAGTGGAGCTAAAATCATCAAAGCGATCATGGCGACGGCTTCTCCTCCTCCGCTACGACGGTCCCTGTCACGACCACCGCCAAAAATCATCGCCCACCTCGCCCAGTCGGCCAGCATGGTAATCGCGCCGGCAATCGTCGCCGCGATCGTGGAAACAAGAATATCCCGGTTCTTGACGTGACCTAATTCATGCGCCAGCACTCCCTTGAGTTCATCAGGGTTCAACAATTCCAGAATCCCTTGCGTCACGCAGACAACCGCGTGAGCGGGGTTTCTTCCGGTAGCGAACGCGTTGGGTGAACGGTGAAGCGTTAGGTACAAGCGAGGCATTGGAATTTGCGCCCTCATCGCCAGTTCACGCACCATACTTTGTAATTCAGGAAGTTCCGCGGAACCAATCGGCTTGGCGCGATACATCGCCAGGACGATCTTGTCGCAGAACCAATAACTAATGAAATTTATCACCAGCGCGAAAATAAAAGCCGTTCTGGCGCCGCTGGGACCGCCCAGCAAACCGCCAATGACCACTAATATAACAGTCAATATTCCTAGCAACAACGCTGTCTTTAACGTTTTCATCTCTGCACGACCTCCTTCTTTCGCTGTATTCTATTATTCTCCATTTTCCGTCTTTACTACCAATCCTTCCCCGGCGGTATCTCCGTCGGTTTAGCATGCTGATAACCCCGAAGTAATTTCCCTACTTCATCGGGCTTTTCTTCTAAAGCGTCTAAAATACGTTCGGCATCCTGTTGATTCATGCTTCCCTGCGCTGGTTGTTCTCGCTGCTCCTGCTGTTGACCTTGCCAGCCCTGTTGTTGTTGTTCGCCTGACTGCTCCTGTTGCGCGTCCCCTTGCTGTTGTTCTTGTTTTGATTCCTGTGGGTCTTGTTGGGATTCTTCCTCTTGTTTTTGTTTCTGTTGTTGGTCTTTAGTCTCTGATTCCTGTTTTTTCTCTTGTTTTTCTTCGTCCTTCGTCCCTCGCCCTTCGTCCTTCTGTTCTGCTTGTCCTCCTCCTTGGTCATGCTTTTGATCCTGTTGCTGTTCCTTTTGTTTCTCTTCCGGAGGGGGTGGCTGCTGCTGAAGCAATTTCTTAATTAACTCTATATTATACCGCGTATCTTCATCTTTTGGATTTAATTCTAAGGCCTTTTCAAAGAGACGCAGTGATTCTTTAAGGTTGGATTTTCGAAACTCGGCGCTCGCTAAATTGTAGTAAACATTAGCCCTAAAGTGAGTGTCAGCAGCAGTTAATGACTGTTGATAGGACTCCCTGGCTTGGTCGTATTGCTTCTGCTGGTACCATGCGTTCCCGACGTTATAATTCAATTCCGGTTTCTCAGGGGCGTCGGATTGCGCGTCTTGATAAACTCTCAGCGCCTCCGCGTAATTCCGCTGTTTGTAGAGTTCGTTCCCTTTGGCATTTCGATGTTCCACCGGTGACTTCCAGGCAATGAGGAAACAAGAAATTGTCACGAGGAGCAAAAAAGGTAACGTAGGGGCAGGCCCCCGTGCCTGCCCTGATTGCAATGTAGGGGCGGGTTTAAAACCCGCCCCTACAGAAGGGTAACCACGGGGGGTTACCCCTACAATATTTTCCTTTCCCCTTTCACCAATCATCATCTCCACACACAACAGTAAAAACGCAATCCACAAGAGATAGAAAAACCGATCCTCATACTTCGTCACATAATCTTCTTCGAATTTTCCTTTTTCCAATCCTTCGATTTCCTTGTAGATCCGTTCCAATTCCAGTTCTGCGGAGGTCGCCCTGTAATACGCTCCCCCCGTTTTGAGCGCGATTTCTTGGAGCGTTTTTTCTCCTATGCGGCTCAAAATAACTTCTCCACTTTCGTCCTTTTTGTATCCTGTTATTTTTCTTCCCGCATCTCTGCCTTCGGCGGACAAAACGGGGATCGGTTCCCCTTCCGGTTTCCCGATACCAATGCAGTATATTTTAATGCCCAATGCCTGCGCTTGTTCTGCCGCTTCGAGCGGACGACTTTCATGATCTTCTCCATCGGTAATCAACAGGATAACCTTCTTCTGGGGGCCGTAGGCGTCTAAACCGCGAATCGCCGTCCGGATAGCGTCCCCAATAGCAGTGCCTGGACGAGGGAGCATATTAATTTCCATGGCCTCCGTGAACAATCTTGCGGCGCGATAATCAAGAGTCAAAGGACATTGCAGGAAACTGACTCCGCTGAAGGCCACAATACCCACTCGGTCTCCTTTAAGATAGCGGAGTAACGAGGTAATCTCCCTCTTGGCTTTGGCGAAACGATTGGGTTTGTAATCCTGCGCCAGCATGCTCATCGAAGTATCCAACGTGATCATCAAATCAATTCCTTTCCTCTCGACCTTGACCCACTCCCCTTTCTTTTGAGGACGCGCAAGCGCAAGGACCAGCAATAGAACGGCCCCGAACACCAGTATTTTTTTTAATCTCTGGCGGGCAAAATCAACGGCGACAAGTCTCCCCCACAGGGAAGCCGACATAAACCGCGCCAAGTCTTTTCTCCTCTTGCGCCCCCCAAAAAAGAAAATCAAGAGAAGCGCTGGGAACAACCACAGCCCGTTAAACCAGTACGGATTTGCCCAATTCATGTTAAGGTAACTTCCTCATTCGCGTCTGTTGCAGAACTATTTCTAATACCAGCAAAATCAGCGCAGGAATCGCAAACACCGGAAACAATTCCCGGTATTCTGTCCAATTCTTAACGGAAACCTTTGATTTTTCCAGCGCATCAATTTCTTGATAAATTTTTCGAAGGGAATCCTTGTCCTTGGCCCGGAAATATCGTCCCCCCGTCAGTTGCGCGATCTGCTGCAGCACATCCTCATCGATCTGCGTTTCCATTTGCACGTAACGGGTCCCAAAAACGGGATCATCCACCGGATAAGGAGCCGTCCCCTGTTTGCCGATTCCAATGGTGTAAACTCTGATTTTCATTGTCTGGGCCAGTTTTGCGGCTGTCAGGGGATCAATTTTCCCAGCGTTGTTAACGCCATCCGTTAAGAGGATAATTACCTTGCTCTTTGCTTCGGAAGCGCGCAAGCGATTCACCGATGTCGCTAACCCCATTCCGATCGCTGTTCCATCTTCAATCATTCCAATCTGAACACGGTCTAATAATTTCAATAACATGCCGTAATCAGATGTCAAAGGGCATTGGGTAAAAGATTCTTTTGAGAAAACGACAAGCCCGATTCTGTCATGTTGTCTGCCATCAACAAACCGTGACGCTTCTTCCTTGGCTACTTTCAAGCGGTCATGGGGTTGAAAATCCAGCGCCTTCATGCTTCCAGAAATATCCAACGCCATCATCATATCGATTCCTTCGGCCGTAATCTCAGCGGCGCTCAAACCTGACTGAGGCCGCGCCATCGCCAGAATTAAAAGGGCGAGAATAACGAACCGCAGCCCTAACATTGTTCCATAAAATGAGCTTAAAAAACGATTTTCCCCTCTCTCCCGAAGCAGTAATAGAGAAGAAAAAAGAACACTTCCTCCCCTCTTTCGGGATTTTAACCAGAATAATCTGATTAAAGGAGGAAACAGCAACAAAAAAATTAACGTCAACGGATACGCGAATCGCATTTTGTTCCTAATCCGCGGCGACCGCCTGCGGTGTTGTTTCTTTAATAAGCGCCCTTGCTTGTTCCAGCGTTTTTAATGGGGCTTCCACAGGAGGAAGATATTTAGCGAATTTCACAAGGTCCGCCTCCTCGAGCACTTCACGAATTCGCCCGGTGATCACCAGGGAAACACCCGCATTCCTCAGTAACTGATCAATTTCCCAGGTAGTTCTATCCAGCGTGTCTATTTGAAAACGCGCTCCAAGATATCGACGGGAAATATCAGCCAGTTCGCTATAAAAAAGCTTCATTTCTCTTTTCTTCAACAAGTCAGAATTTTCAAGACGGGCAAGCGATTCCAGCGCGATTTCATGGGGAGAACGCGGAGGGCCTGAAGGAACGACGTTCTTTCTTCCGAATTCTTTTTTCTTAAGCAGTCGAAACACAAGTATGGTTAAAATAACTGCGAGGAGACCCAGCAAAATCCACCCTAAAAATCCCCACCAATCCCACAGCTTAGCAAAATCTTTTAACGGACGGATATCTTCCTGCATTGTTTAACGAAACCTCTTGGCTCTTTTTTCAAAAAAATGGATCAACGGCTCCAGATAAGGTTGATCGGTTCGTAATTGGACGGTGTCCAAGCGTGTGGATTGGAATAACCGCTGCCGCTGTTGTAGTAAAGACTGGATTCTGCGCGAAACCTGTTCACGGTAGCGCCGGTCAGAGGTATCAATTAGTAATCGCTCACTTGTTTCCGGATCTTCCAACTGGATAAAACCAACGTCGGGAATTTCCCGTTCGCGAGGATCCAAAACATGAATAGCAATCACATCGTGCCGCTTTTGGGCGACACGCTGGATCTGCTCATATCCCTCATCCCAGAAGTCGGAAATAAGAAAAACGACGCTTCTCTTGGCGAGAATCTGTCCCAAATACCTCAGGGCCGTCTCGATGTTTGTTCCGCGGCTTTTCGCTTGCGAGTAGAGAATTTCGCGAATGACACGTAGCACATGCCGCCGTCCTTTCTTCGGGGGGATGGATTTTTCAATTTGATCGCTGAAAGCAATGTAGCCAATTTTATCATTATTGACAATCGCGCTGAAAGCCAGCACCGCGGCTACCTCCGCGATAATTTCACGCTTGGTGCGCGCCACGGAACCGAAATGCTCCGAACCGCTCACATCGACCAAAAGCATCACGGTCAATTCTCGTTCTTCCATGAATTGTTTGACAAACGGCCTGCCGAATCGGGCGGTGACATTCCAATCAATCGTGCGGACATCATCGCCTGGGGCGTATTCCCGAACCTCGGCGAATTCAATGCCACGTCCCTTAAAAACACTTTCGTATTCTCCGGCAAAAACTTCATTCACCAGGCGGTTGGTGCGAATTTCGATCTCGCGGACTTTTTTGAGGATCTCTTTGGGAAGCATTGTTATAAATTCCAAGCGCCAAATAACAAATCACAATGTTTGTTTGGAATTTGTGATTTGGGGACTTATTTGTAATTTGTTGTTTGTTATTTGGAATTTGCCTTATCTTACGGCACTTCCACCCCATCAAACACTCTTTTGATAATGTCTTCGCTCGTTAAATCCTCCGCCTCCGCTTCATACGTCACAATAATCCGGTGGCGGAGAACATCCATTCCAATCGCTTTAACATCTTCCGGCGTTACATATCCTCTCCCCCTCAGAAAAGCATGGGATCTAGCCGCGATATTTAGAAAAATCGTCGCCCTCGGTGAAGCGCCGTAAGCGATGAGTCCTTTGGCGTCAATTTTATATTCCTCGGGTTTTCTTGTCGCCATCACAAGGTTAATGATGTAATCTTTTATTTTTTCATCCATATAAATTTCATGGATCACCTTGCGCGCCTGGAGAATTTCCTTTGGAGAGACCACCGGCTGGGCCTGGGGCGTTTCAACCGTTGTCATCCGGTCCATGATCTGTTTCTCTTCTCCTTTATCCGGATAACTGATTTTTAACTTCAGCATGAAGCGGTCCACCTGCGCCTCCGGCAATGGGTAAGTCCCTTCCTGTTCGATCGGGTTCTGCGTTGCGAGAACTAAAAATGGTTCTTCCAACGGATAAGTGCTGTCTCCAATCGTCACCTGGCGCTCCTGCATCGCCTCCAGCAGTGCGCTCTGCACTTTGGCGGGGGCACGGTTAATCTCATCCGCCAGAATCACATTGGCGAAAACAGGGCCTTTCTTAATGACAAAATTTCCCTCTTTTGGGTTGTAAATTAACGTTCCGATCACATCGGCCGGAAGAAGGTCGGGAGTAAATTGGATCCTGTGGAAAGAAGCCTTTACGCACGAAGCCAATGTTTTGACCGCCATCGTCTTGGCAAGACCAGGAACCCCTTCTAGGAGGATATGTCCATTCCCAAGAATTCCGATCAGTAATCGTTCAATCATATAACGCTGTCCAACGATCACCTTTCCCACCTCAGCCGTAAGCGTTTGGATAAAAACAGATTCCTGCCGAACTTTTTCGTTGATTGCTTTGAGATCGTAGGTCATGACTGCCATAAGAGCCCCCTTTAGGTACGCCTGTCTATGTAGGGGCGGGTTTTAAACCCGCCCCTACGAAGGGCAACCACAAGGGTTGCCCCTACAACAATAAATTTTAGAATTGGTGATGTATTATACCAAAAAAGACGATTTTTTTTGAAAGAAAATACGAGCCGGGTGCGTCTATATATGTAGGGGCGGGTTTTAAACCCGCCCCTACGAAGGGCAACCACAAGGGTTGCCCCTACAACAAAAAC
>JACOVV010000182.1 GCA_016177145.1 Candidatus Omnitrophota bacterium
CACCCGGGCCGCCCGGGTCGTCATCTCCGTCATTTTATCCTATCTCCATTTGATGGTCGAGAATTTGGGAAGAAAGGATAGTGTAGCAAGTTAATGTAGGTTTTGCAAATTTCTCCCTGACCGCGGGTGAAACTGCTCATGGATTTTTTTAAGGCGGGAAGTTTCCAGATGGGTGTAGATTTGAGTTGTCGAGATATCAACGTGACCTAGGAGTTCTTGCACCACCCGCAAGTCGGCGCCACGCTCGAGTAAGTGCGTGGCGAAAGAATGACGCAGGGTATGCGGGGTGACGTGCTTTTGGATCCGGCATTGGCGAAGGTAGCGTTTGAGCAGTGTCCAAAAGTTCTGACGGGTCATTCCTTTGCTGCGGTTGGTGAGCAATAAATCCGAGCTCCGCTTTTTGTCAAACTGCGGGCGAACAACCGTCAAATAACGCTGGATCCACTTCTGCGCCTGCTTACCCACTGGGACCAGGCGTTCTTTACTCCCTTTCCCGAAAACACGCACGATTCCTACCATCATGTCCAATTGCTCCATCTTGAGATTCACCAGCTCTGAGACCCGCATCCCCGTAGCGTAGAGTAATTCCAGCGCGGTTCGGTCGCGGATTCCTTGATCGGTTTTGAGATCAGGAGCGGCCAACAATTTTTCCACTTCCTCCACCGTTAAGAACTCCGGCAGCCGTTTCCAAAGCTTGAGGGAATCCACCTTTTCGGTAATATCATTTTTCAACGTTCCTTCACGGACAAGATAACGGTGCAAGCCGCGAATGGCGGACAGATGCCTGGCGATGGAGCTCGCCTCCATTCCTTGATCTTTGAGGTGGAATAAGAAATTCGTCAGGTCTTCATGTTTGACTAAACTGAGGTCTAGTTTCTTTATCTTTGTCAGATACTGAAAATATTGGATCAAATCAAAACGGTAGGAGACAAGACTGTTTTTAGAAAGCCCTTTTTCGACAGAGAGAAACGCAAGAAAACCCTCCAGCTCGGTAATGTTGGGCATCATTTCCCCTACTTTACAAAAATCCAAACCAAAACAGCCAGCACAATCCGATACCATCCAAACGGAGCCAGACCGTGACGAGTTAAATAGCTCAAGAAAGAACGAATAGAAACCACCGCGACCAGAGCGGAAACAATCACTCCAATCGTGAAGGAGCCCACGCTGATCCCACCGATCAGTTCCTTCCCCCCTTGGAAGGCATCAAATAAAACTGCCGCTCCCAGCGTGGGGAGCGCCAGCAGAAAACTGTACTCCGCCGCCGCGGCTGGAGTCAATCCCAACAAAAGCGCCGCTAGAATCGTCACCATGGACCGGGACGTCCCCGGCCAGAGAGACAAAACCTGGGCTAGACCAATCAGCAAGGCCTGATGGTGGGACATTTCAAAAATGGGGACAGTCCCCTCGGCTTCGCCGAGAGGCGAGCCCAAAAAACAGGGACAGTCCCCATTTTTCCCATAGCGATCCATCGCGATCATCAAAACCCCTCCAGCAGCTAATGCTAAAATTACTGCCCCTGTTGAGAACAAATATTCTTTAATGAAACGATGGCAAAGAAGACCGGCGATCGCCGCCGGCAGGAAACTAATACAGAGATTCAAGAATAACCGTCGTCCCGCCAAATCCCTGCCGGTGATTCCTCTCCACATCTGCCCAATGCGATGCCGATAGAGTCCCAGGACCGCCGCTAACGCTCCTCCCTGGATAATCACTTCAAAGGATTTAACCGATTCGCCGCTCATCCGCATCAGCTTGGAGGCCAGGATCAGGTGGCCGGTAGACGAAACTGGAAGGAATTCGGTGATTCCTTCGACAATTCCAAGAATGGCTGCTTGCAATGGAGTGATCATGATTTGATCAACCTCGCAAATTCACCCTCGCTTAAAATTTTAACTCCTAGTTTTTTCGCTTTCTCAAGCTTAGACCCTGGATTTTCGCCCACCACCAAGTAGTCAACCTTCTGGCTGATCGCATCGGAAACCCGTCCGCCGAGCGCTTCGATTTTTTCGCCGGCCTGCGGCCGTGTCCATTGGGAGAGAGTACCGGTTAAAATAAACGTCTTTCCAGAAAACGGACCGATTCTCTTTTTTCGCTCCTCGTGGAATCGAACTCCCGCTTTCCGGAGCTTTTCAATGACCGGTTTTGTGTGTGGGTCTTTAAAAAACTCAACGACACTTTCCGCGATTGTCGGGCCGATCGCCGGAATGGCTTCTATTTTTTTCAGTTCAGCCCGCGCCAAAACATCCAATGAATGGAACTCTTCCGCTAAGAGATCGGCGGCGCGGCTCCCGACATGGCGGATTCCCAGAGCGAAAATCAACCGTGAAAGAGATTTTGTCTTGCTCGCTTGAATCGCCTGAACCAGATTCTGAGCCGATTTTTCCCCCATCCTTTCCAATGCCGCTACTTTTTCAACCGTCAATGAGTACATATCCCCATAATCCTTGACGAATTCAGCATCCACCAGCTGACCGGCCACCGCCTCCCCCAGCCCTTCAATATCCATCGCGTCCCTTTGAGCGAAATGGCGAATCCGTTCCTTGACTTGAGCCGGGCAAAAACTATTCGGACACCGAACCGCCACTTCTTCCGGATCGCGAACCGTTTTAGCGCCGCATTCCGGGCACTTTACCGGCATACCGAATCTTTTCTCATGGCCGGTTCGCTTATCCTTGACCACGAAGATGACCTGGGGAATGATCTCACCCGCTTTCTCAATCATGACCCAGTCGCCGACGCGAACATCCAGACGTTCAATTTCGTCCTGGTTATGCAGACTGGCGCGGCTCACTGTCGTTCCCGCCAGGAAAACCGGCTCCAAACCGGCCACAGGAGTCAACACCCCAGTCCGCCCCACTTGAATGATGATTTCTTTTAATCGCGTTTCGGCCCGCTCCGCTTCAAACTTATACGCCACCGCCCAGCGGGGGCTCTTGGAAGTCGCCCCCAAACGTTCCTGCTGGTCGAATGGGTTTACTTTTAAAACCATTCCATCGGTGTCGTATTCCAACGTTTTGCGTTTCTTCTCCCAACTTTGACAATAGGAGACCGCTTGTTCGATACTTTGCACAAGTTTAAAGTACGGATTGATCCGGAAGCCGAACTTCTTTAAACTCTGGAGCATTTCCCCTTGAGTCTTCGCTTTGAACCCTTCGTGGTAACCGATCCCCCAAATCCAGATATCCAGATGCCGCTGGGCGACGATATTCGAGTCCTGCAGTTTCAAAGAACCGGCCGCGGCGTTTCGCGGGTTGGCGAAAAGAAGCTCCTCTTCCTTCTGTCGTGAACGGTTTAGTGCTCCAAACCTTTCGCGCGGCATGTAAATTTCTCCGCGGACTTCTAATACTTTCGGCGCTTTGCCGCTACCGCGCAACACCAGCGGAATGCTCCGAATGGTTTTGAGATTTGGAGTGATATCATCCCCTTGATCTCCATCTCCTCGAGTAGCGCCGCGGATTAAGCGCCCCTTTTCATAGAGAAGCGAGACGCTCACCCCGTCAATTTTTAATTCGACCACATATTCCACTTTTTCACCGGGAAGTTGTTTTTGAACCCGTTCATGGAAAGCGAGAACTTCTTCTTTATTATAGGTATTGTCGAGGCTCATCATCGGGACGCGGTGTTTGACGGCAGGAAAGACTTTAGTGATGGTTCCTGCGACACGCTGGGTAGGAGAATCGAAAGTCACTAGTTCCGGATGCGATTTTTCGAGTTTGATCAATTCCTCCATCAAGCGATCGTATTCCCTGTCCGAAATTTCGGGCTTATTTTCGACATAATAGAGATAGTCATGCCGATGAATTGTCTCGCGTAGATACTTGACTTGTTCTTTGATGTCTTTGTCTCTCACCCAGTCTCCAGTTTTTCGGCAAACCGTGCCGGCAATCCAGCCTCCAAAATTTTTCTCTGGGTTGTTTTGTAATCGTACTCAACTCTCTTTAATTCAATCCGTCCTCGATCACTATCCCAGACGCAGAAACTGGCCCGCACATCGCCATCCCGCGGCTGGCCCACGCTTCCGACGTTCACCAAATATTTTTTCCCTTGACGATAGATAATCTGGTTAACGATGGTAGGGGCGGGTTTTAAACCCGCCCCTACGGTTTCTTCAATAATCCACGGAAAATGAGAATGACCGATAAAACAAAACGGTGTTTGCATGAGAGAAAAATTTTGTTCAATTTTGGAGGGGTTGTCGGTGTAGTGAAATTTTTCCGGTTCAAATAAACTGCCGTGGACAAGAGTCGCGTCTTCTTCTTGCGCTACCAATGGAAGCCCTTGAATCCAATTTTTATTCTCTTCGGTGAGATGGCAAGCGGTCCACTCGGCCGCTTCACGCGCATCGTCATACAATTCATACAAGATCGGATGACCCACTGCCGCCAGGTCGTGATTGCCGGCCACCGCGACCGCGGGGAGTTGACGGACAAGATCCAGACATTCATTGGGATTGGCGGCGTAACCGATGGTATCCCCCAGACAAAAAAACTTTTCGACCCTTTCCTTTGTCATCGCCGTGAGAACCGCTTGGAGCGCTTCCAAATTGCTATGGACATCGGAGAAGAGTCCGTAACGCATCAATTAACAGGGTTCAGGGTACAGATACTTATCGAAAGCGAATCTCAAATGTTTTAAATTTGCCGGAAGGGGGTTCCCAGAGCACTTCTTCTTTCTGGATGTGGACCCGCATGACATCCCGGATATTCTTCAAAAAAACGTTAATCCTTTCTTCTTCTCCTTCAAGCGCCACTTCCACCCGCCCATCGGTCAAATTTTTGACCCATCCGGTCAGTTTCAAATCCAAAGCGATCCGCTCGGCGGTAAACCGAAACCCGACCCCCTGGACCTGGCCGCTGTAAAGGACGTGAACACGTTTATCCATTGTATTTTTCTTAGAACCCGTTAAATAGTTATTATATCCTAAGAGAGAGAATTTATAAATTGAAAGCGGTTGTTTCTTCAAAAGACAATCCGGGATCATTTGAGAAATTAATTCCTTGTTCCGCCAAGTATTCCAACACCTCGCCTCCGACTTCCCGAACAGACTTGCCGCCGGTAAGAATGCGCCTAACCCAAGGGAATCTATGTCTTAGTCCATTCCTCCCTGTGTAAGCGTCTAAATCTTCAATCTCAGCCACGGGAACCCTTGTTCGCTCAGCCCTTACTGAGGCAGCGGCGTCTAACAACACATTCACGGCAATCATTTCCTCAATGGACAAACCATCCTGCGGTTCTGTCGAACGGAAAACAACTCCATTGTACAGACCTGACTGATAAATCTGCCGCGCGAGCCTCCCAACAAACGCCCTTATGACC
>JACOVV010000207.1 GCA_016177145.1 Candidatus Omnitrophota bacterium
CGCTTTTCCGACTCGATTTATCATTTTCCAAAGGCGTCGGTTGTTGGTAGAATAGCTTTAGAAAAATTACATAAAGGTAAATATGATGACGTTAAAACGTTATCACCCAGTTATCTTTATTCGCGTTATTGTTCAATACAAGGAAAACGGTAATTTGGAATGATACTCCGGCCGACATGGACAGAAATTAATCTCGACGCCATAAGATATAATTTTTCACGAGTGAAAGAGATTGTCGGCCTCCATACGGGTATCATGGGAGTCGTTAAGGCGGATGCGTACGGCCATGGGGCTGTTTCAGTAGCGAAACTCTTGGAGCAACTGGAAGCGGCTTATTTGGGTGTTTCCTCGCTCGATGAAGCGCTGGAGCTGCGTCAAGCCGGAATCCGCGCTCCTATTTTAATTCTGGGGTCTGTATTGCCGGATCTTCACGCCATCTCCGGAGATCCAGTGTTGTCATCCGTCACTTTTACTCTCTGTACTCTGGATGTTGCCAGAATCCTCCAGAAAGAAGCCAATAAACAACAGCGTCCTTTCCGAATCCACGTCAAAGTGGACACGGGAATGGGAAGGCTGGGTGTTTGGTATGAACAGGCGGCAAAGTGGGTTAAGAATCTGGCGGAATTTGACGCCCTGCAGCTGGAGGGTATCTACACTCACTTTGCCAACATGGATGAAAGAGACTTAAACGCTACTTTGGAACAGGTGGGCCGGTTTACCTGGCTGCTGGAAATGTTGGAGGTCCAGGAAGTTGTCACGCGATACCGTCATGCGGCCAATAGTCTGGCGGTCATTCGCCTGCCCGCTTCTCATTTCAGTATGGTCCGGCCGGGAATTATTCTGTATGGTGTTTGGCCGGCGTTGGAACCCCTTGCCGATTCCGAACAGATTTCGTTAATGCCCGCGCTGTCCTTGAAAACACGGGTGGTGTTCCTGAAACACACCCCCGCGGGAAGGAGTCTGGGATACGGAGGGACTTACACGACAAAGCGGCCCACAAGGATAGCCACGCTTCCTATTGGTTATGGAGATGGGTACCCCGCGGCGTTGTCAAACAAAGCGAAGGTATTAATCAGAGGAATGCAGGCGCCTGTCGTGGGACGGATTTCTATGGATCAAACTTTGGTAGACGTAGGGCATATTGCGGGGGTGCAAGTAGGGGACGAGGTGGTGCTTGTGGGAACTCAAGGAGAACAGAGAATTTCAATAGAGGAAACCAGCCGGCTGGCAGGCAGGATCCCTTATGAATTACTTTGCGGGATTACCGGCCGTGTTCCCCGCGTGTACCACAATACGGCAGTTCTGAGCAGGGGCGCAATTAATTGCGCCCCTGCCAGTTGACCCTTATAGACGATTATGTTATGTTACTTTCTCTATGGATGCGTTAATCCTTGCCGCAGGATACGCGACCCGATTGTATCCATTGACGAAAGGTTTTCCAAAACCTCTTTTGCGAGTGGGTTCAAAAACGATCATTGATTATATCGTTGAAAACCTCCACAGAATTGAACGCTTAAAAAGAATATGGGTCATCACCAACCACACCTTCATGGGACATTTCGCGCGATGGAAAAAATCCCATGCCGGCCGTCATCCGTTAGAGATCGTCAACGACGGCACGACGTCGCCGGAGAGCCGTTTGGGAGCCATTCGGGATATGGATTTTTTTATTCACGAGAAGAAAATCGCCAATGATCTTTTAGTCGTGGGAGGGGACAACCTTTTTGAATGTGATCTCAGAAATTTTGTGGTTCAAGGAGAAAGCCATAAACCTTATCCGACAATGGGTGTTTATGACGTGGGATCACGGAAAAAAGCCAAACAGTTTGGCGTCGTCACGCTGGACTCCAAGGGCAGGGTAGCGCATTTTGTTGAGAAACCTGTCCGTCCTCATTCTACACTGGCGGCGATGTGTTTATACTATTTCCCCAAAGAATCTATTTCCTGGATTCGCCGCTACCTGGATTCAGGTGAGAATGCCGACGCGCCGGGACATTATCTCAGTTGGCTGGCGCGAGAAGAAGCCGTCTATGGGTATTTAGTGGACGCGAAATGGTTTGATATCGGCGATTTGAGCGCTTACAAAGAAGCGAGGCTTGAGTATGGTCGAAGAAAAAACAAAAAAAAGGAGTAGAGAAATGGCAAAAGGAAAATATTTGTTCACTTCAGAATCAGTCACGGAAGGGCATCCCGATAAAGTTTCAGATCAGATCTCGGATGCGATTTTGGACGCTATCTACCGGAAGGACCCCAGCGGCCGAGTTGCCTGCGAGACGCTGGTGACGACCGGACTTGCGATCGTCGCCGGTGAAGTAACGACTTCCTGTTACGTCGAGATTCCTAAAATTATTCGCAAAACGATTCATGACATTGGTTATACCAACGCCGCGTATGGTTTTGACTATTTGACTTGCGGCGTCGTGACATCAATTCAAGGCCAGTCTCCGGATATCGCGTTAGGAGTTGATACGGGCGGAGCCGGCGATCAGGGAATGATGTTTGGATACGCTTGTAACGAGACGTCTGAACTCATGCCGATGCCTATCATGATGGCGCACAAGTTGTGCCGTCGGCTGGCGCATGTCCGTAAAGAAGCGACCATCGATTATTTGCGGCCCGACGGGAAATCCCAGGTGACGGTGGAATACCATGAAGGGAAACCGACTCGAATCGACACGGTGGTGGTCAGCGCTCACCACAGCAGTAAAGTGAAAATAGAAGATGTCCGTCACGACATCAAGAAACTCGTGATAGACGAAGTAGTCCCCAAACACCTGATGGATAAAAAGACGAAATTCTACATTAATCCGACCGGCAGGTTCGAAGTCGGAGGCCCTCAGGGAGATACCGGCGTCACCGGCAGGAAAATTATCATCGACACCTACGGCGGAGTGGGGAGTCATGGCGGCGGGGCTTTTTCCGGGAAAGATCCTTCCAAAGTGGACCGCTCAGCCAGTTACATGGCCCGCTACGTCGCCAAAAACATTGTCGCGGCGAAACTCGCGGAGAAATGCGAGATTCAATTAGCTTACGCCATTGGAGTGACGGAGCCGGTCTCCGTCATGGTGAACACCGATGGGACCGGGAAGGTTTCTGATGAGAAGTTAACCAAGTTAATCCGCGAAAACTTTGATTTAACTCCCAACGGGATTATCAAAGACCTGAAACTTCGCCGGCCGATTTACTTAAAGACCGCCTGCTATGGTCATTTTGGACGGGAAGAAGAAGGTTTCAGCTGGGAAGAAGTGGATAAGGCAAAAATATTAACGAAGCATGCATAACGACATTTGTCATTGCGAGCGAAGCGAAGCAATCTCGTTTTTAAAACAAGATTGCTTCGTCCTCCGCCTTTGGCGGACTCCTCGCAATGACATGAGAAAAGGATAAGGATAATTATGAAACATGATATTCGAAGTTTGACTTTAGCAGATAAAGGAAAAGACCGCATTGAATGGGCGGGCCAAAGTATGCCGGTCGTTCTCTCGATCCGCAGGGATTTTGCCCGCCGCAAGCCGCTCAAAGGGCTTCGTGTGGCGGCTTGTCTTCACGTTACTTCTGAAACAGCCAATCTGATGATGACTTTAAAGAAAGGAGGGGCGCAGGTGGTTTTATGCGCTTCAAACCCTTTGAGCACGCAGGA
>JACOVV010000197.1 GCA_016177145.1 Candidatus Omnitrophota bacterium
GTCATATTGATGATAAAATCCTTAGGTTTTCTTGTTGTTGTTGAAATTGCTGAAGTTGCTTCTGAATGGATTCGAGGATGATGTCGCTTTTGGATTCGAGTATTCTTTGTATTTTTTTTGTCAAAACCACTCCCCGTTTCTTGTAAAACCACTTTGGCCAATTCCGACGGATTGTTTGAACGACTTCTTCCAGTGAAGCATGGTGATCTGAATAACGATCACCGCTATATCCGTTGAGATAGCTCTTTCCTTTTAAAGGAGAAGACGCCAGACCCAAGGGTCGAAAGATTCTAGCAAAAACTCCCCGGTCAATGCCATCAAAAAATTCTTGGACGCCGGCGCTGGAACGGTAATCCAGGTCTAATTCCTCAAACCGGCTTAAGGTAAAATACGCATGGGCGATTTTTGTTTCCAGCCCGAGCCGCTGGCTAAGCTGGTAAGCCCGCTCGTAAATCCTGGCGGCAAACTCTTTTCCCAGTCCCTGCCCTCTCCGATGCGATTTCAGGTGGCAGGCGTGAATGCTGACCGCGGCCGGATCCATATCCACCCACGCTTCTCCAATGGGCTGGTCCTGATGCAAGAACCGGACCTGCGCGACGATCCGCTTCTTCTCAAGGTCCGTCTCAGGCAAAATCCTCCACTCTTCTTCGATTTCGTGGCTGGGAACGATCGCCTTCTCCAACGATCGGTTCGTTATCGGAGGCGCCGCAAGGAAGTTCAGGTGAGTGATACTGACGGCGCAGGCGAAGCGCAAGAAATTCTTAGAGAGCAGTTTCAAACCCATACCTCTCTAATTCCATGTTAATCTCTACTGCATCTCTGCCTCTTTCATTTCCCTTTCGGATCAATAATTCGTGCAGAAAGTGCTTCCTTAGGTTGGCCTTGAAAACTTCTACAGGATCTCCTCCTGTTCTGGCCCTCTCGAATGCTTCAGAAGCAGCTAAGTTTGCACTGAGCAGATTGGAGAAATCCACAATAACTTCTCCTCTCTCACTTAGATAAGGCGAAGTTACCTCTTTTTTGAAAACAATAATGTCAATTCCTAACGAAGCATCTGTTACAACGGTGTCTTCCTCTAACATCACAGTCCCATTCGGAAAAAATACCGCATTGTGATCACCATCCAAGACTATTTCGTCCCCTTCATGAATGATTCCCCCCGGATAGTGTATTTCTCCTTCTTTTACCGTGATTCCTTCCGCGTGAATAATGGCAGGAATTCCGGCTCCTCTTGTCAGAACCGCCTCATGTGAAACATCATTCCCATAAGTAGTGATCAATCCGACCGACGGATGCGAGAAGAGAATTTGCAGCATTACTCCCTGTGTTTCTGGAGTGGAAATAAAAACAGCAGGATTCCCTTTCTTTATAAGTTCTTTTGCTCTTTCTGGATTTATGACGATTTCTCCCTGCATAGCGCCCCTTGTTGATGATGCGCCTTTAAACAATTCTTTTTGCGGAGCGCTCTCCCTAACTCTGTATAATCGTCGTCCCATTTTACTCAATCTTTCCTGCAGTGCCGCTAACTGAAGAGCCACCGAACCCATTGTTCTTTTCCCTACATTCACCTCATTCATTAAATAAGCAATTTCTCCTTGAGGAGTAAACGTCATATCTCGAGTTTGTAAGAACCACAGCTTCCCGTCTTCGATGACGAACTCGACTTCCTGCGGCCAGCCGAAGAAATCGTCTAATTTCTTCTTTGCCTCCAGCAATTCCTGATATACTTGCGGGAAATCTTGCTTCATTCGCGTTATGTCTACACCTGTCTTTCCACCCGTCATGAGTTCATCGCCCCTGGTTTTGACGCGATATTGCCCCGTTAATCTGTCTTCACTTGTATCAGGATCCCTGGTGAAAAAAGAACCGAACGCCGAATTTTCGTTCAGGTCTCCATGAACCATCCTTTGCACAATAATAGAAAAATCTCCATCGTGCAGGTATTCGTGCATAGGAATTGATCGCGGACTAGATGCTCGAATCACGTCTAAGACAATCTTTTGCAGTTCTTTTTCCCCAGTGACATCCAATTGAGTCGCCAGCGCCCCCGGCCTTGAAATGACAGGCGCACTCCTGACGGAAACAGAATCTGTTCCGATAACCACTCCTATTTCTGCAAGTTTGCTAATAGTCCCCTCAATAATATTCTCTAGAGATGGCTGGTTCTTTTGCAATCCTGCTTCTCGACCAGGAAAATTCCATTCATCCGATAGAAAACCCTGGGAGATTAGATTTACCAACGCCGGTTCCAAAAAAACGCCGGAGGGACTCGGAAGACCCAGTTGCCTAAAAGCAAAGAAACCTCCTACCTTAGGGCCAAATCCCAACGTCGTCACTGTCCCTAAAGAGTGGATTTGATATTTGGGGATATCTTTCGGATTTATCCTAAGAGAAGCTACTCCCTTATCTTTTGAATCCCTTGGCACAACTACCGCTACCGTTCGATACCCGAAGTGCTCAAAACCATGATGGCTAACTACCAAAATCGCTGAGGAATCATATCGATTCATTAACTCGCTACAAATAGATGGAATCGGATTTCTAAATATAGAGTCTCTATGGTGTATTAACTCGGTAACCTCCGCCGCTATTTCCATCGGTGCCCATTGATGACCCACCGCCGGGTCTTGCCAAAAAAATCGAAACCAGTCCACTATCTCGATCTCACCTTGTTCAGACATTCGCAGAACAACGGTAAAGCGATTATCCCATTCTGCTTTCCATGATACAGATATCTTTTCAATTTCCAGATGCCTGCCTGACAGGAAAAATTTTAATAGCGCTGTTTGAAAATCGATTGAAGGACGGACAGAAGAAACCATTCGGGGGATTTGACTAGCGCCTGCTAACATACTCATACTTGTTTCTATCTTGCTTCTGCCAATAGCAAAAAAAGAGAGGAGAATCACCCCCCACATCATACAGTTGTCTCTACAGAGAATCCCCCGTTTCCTCTTTGCTGTCGCCGTTGTGCGCATAATGGACCCCTTCATGCCCCGGAGTGAATGCCGTGAACTCTCTCTCATAGCCCATGCGGGAGCGGACGATGCCGGAGGTAATCTCCGCCGCGGTCCTGCTGTCAATGCCTCGCTCGGCCAATTCCGCTCTCGCCTGCCGGCGGATCGCCGCGATGAACAAATCCTCTCCCAGATCATTGACCAATCCCAGGCCCAGGTGTTCGGAGACTCCGGAAACAAGGACAATGTTTTTGACAAACTCTTCATGGACGAACGGTTCAATTAGCGCAGCCAACGCGCTGCCGACTTCACGCCCGGCAGTCTCAATCAACTCACGGGCCTTCGCGTTCCCTTGCCGGGCCGCCTCGGTCACATTTTGGACGTCAAAACCGTGGGGTCCAAAGAGTTTCTTGGTAAGATTCGGGCCGGAGCACATGAACTCAAAATTTGTTTCTCCCTCTTCCGGCATTCGAATAGCCCCTTTCATCTCAAACCCGATGAATCGGTATCCGACCCGTCCATATTCAGTTCCATCACCAAAGACGTTAAACCCGATCTCATTGATTTCCCCTTTGCCGCCATAATAAGGATGTCTCTCTTTAGCGGCGGCGGCGTTGACGCCGGTCCCTAAAATCACGGCGATGCCGCTCCGTTTGCCGGCCAACGTCCCTTTGGGGCTCAACTCGCCGATGACCGCCGCGGAGGCGTCGTTGATGATTCCCATCTTCACCTGGCGGCCGGTCCGGCGGCTGATCTTGCCGCGAATCGCTTCAATGAACGGATACGGTTCTTTAATCGGAAGATTATTGGCAAATTTGACGATGCCGTTGGGGGAATCCACGATGCCGGGGAAAGCGATCCCGATGCCGCCAGGACCTCCTCCTCCTGGAATATGATCCACCCCTTTCAGGATCTGGCCGGCAACAAGGTCGGTTACCTGGTCCACGGTTAAATCCCTTCCCGGTTTTCCGTAGACATCCTGATAGTGCGCCTCGTCGTTAAACAGGACATTCCCCTGTTCATCCACGACCGAGACGGCCACTTTGGTCCCTCCCATGCTGATGGCGACATTGAACGCGGGGACCGACTCTTCCGCCGGAGAAGCAGCCGATGGGGATAATGCCTGGGCTTGATACATCCCTCCTCCCCAAACGATGGCCGTTACAAGTATTGACAGTTTTTTCCACACCTTCATTGTTTCCGCTCCTTCTTTTTTTTTACAAATAATCCTCGGCTGACGGCACGCCGTTCCTTCCGTTTAACTCATCTTCCCATTCATTCGGGAAGAGCGTCGTGTTATTGATCTGGTCATGCAATCCGTCTTTGACCTGAGGCCGGCGATGCCCCACATGTTTCATCTGGCTGTAGCGGCCGCGGGGGACATCCACAAAGTGCGTGGAAAGTTTCTCGGTCATTACTAAAAGCGGCGTTTCAAACTGCGCCACCGGAAAACCGACCGCTAAACCTGTTCTAGGGTCCACCTGCCGGACTCGCTTGAGTGTTACTAAAATATCCGTCTCCACCAGACTCTGACGAACTCGTCCAATGGCCGCTCTTGCTTGTTCTCCTTGGCTATTCTGGTAGATCGCAATGGCATCCTGACGGCTGATTCCAAAGAATTGTTCCAGCACCGCGTCAATGTCTCCCCAGAGAGTATTCGTGTTAAAGTAGCTCATCCGGAATTCATCTTCTGGATTCTTCAACATGGACGCTTCCGCCAGCCGAAGCCGTCCATGTTGATCTTTCCCTAGAACCCCTCCCTGGTCGTCTGCTGTCTTTGGAGTCACTTCAGCCATGAGCGCCTTTCCTTCTTTTCTGGCTCTCAAAAACTTAGCGATCATCCTCGGATCGAAAAGAGAAGAGAAGTTCTCCTGATTGGATCCGTCAAAATACCTGGCATTGGGATGATCCACGAACAAATGTCCTAATTCTCCCGATAAAATTAAACTGGCGAAAACATAGAGATGTCCCGCCGGCACCACTTGATCTTCCATATCCCCGCTGGGAGGGACAAAAACCGAGGCCTCTCCTTGTTCGCGCGCCCACCGGGTCCAGGAATCCAACTCATTCTGCCGGTGCCTTGCTAGAATTTCCGTAGGTTCAGGTGATTTGAGACTGTCTTCGTATCCCAAATCTCTGGCCGTTGGAACAGCGCGCAGCCCCAAGTTGGCATGCCCAGGAACGACGTAAAGGCCACGCGCCCCCAAACCAAAGTTTCGCTTCCGACGCGCCAGTCTTCGCGCCGCTTCGGTCGTACTCGAGGAAGTGATCCCCATAAAAGGAATATCAGCCAATTCCCCTGCTCTCCCTAGATTCCGTCGAGCCGAAAGATTTTCAGCCGCATTGAGTTCAGCCACGGTATACCAATGGCCTCTGATTTTAAACAAGGGATAGGCAATTCTGGCAATATCTCCGCCAAACCGGGTGGACCTGCCTCCCCACCATCCCAGGCGGAACCACTCTCCCCCATCAATGGATCGGCTAACCTCTTCTTCCTCTTCGACAGAAAGAACTTGATTGGGATCAAAATGATCAATCTCCGCGCTAGAGACATCTTCCAGCTCGAGCCGGCGGTTTCGTTCCAAACCGATCTCTCCAAGGCGATACCGTTCCTGGGTAGCGGCAAACCCCTCGCGATCAAACATCAGTTCGTCCATCATGCGATCGACGGCCTCTTGCGATTCTCTCAGCGATACCGCCGCCGCCGCTTGATCTGCCGCCGGCGCCGGCGGCATCTCTTCATTCATTTCCGAGGAAGTGAGTAACGAAAGTTCTGTTCCCGTTGTATTGATAGTGACATCATAGACCACCGGATCAAAATCAACAGGGAATCCGTCTTTCATTTCTTCTCTAACTTGGCGCGCAACCTTCAGGTACACCTCTTTAAACCGTTCCCGATGGTCCGGATCGATAAGGTAAACATGTCCTGCCCCTCCTCGGGCGCCGGTGGAATCTCCGACCGACCAAAGGGCGTCTCCCATTTCTTCTTTGAGACGCCGGTTGATTGTTTCAATATAAGCGTTATCCGCCAGCGGAGCGATGGTGGTCCGGTTGCCCCAGTCTTCTTCTTCATACTCCGCTAAACGCTGAATCTCTCCCGCGCGAATGGCCGCGGCGATTTTGTCGTAAAGCTGCTCCGTACTTAACCGGGCGTCCCACTCCTTGGCGCTGCGCAAAAGGTAAGCAAGAGTCACATCTCTTAAGACATCTCCCACGTTCTGCGCCGCCCCCCCATGCACGACCACAAGGGAGCTTTCAATAACTTTGACGATTTCAGGAGATAAATCCATGGGGGTTACTTTGGGCAGGAGGCGCCCGCGGCTGACGTTATGCTCCACATCTCCCTCCTGGGCCGCCTGCGCGACTATCTCTTTAATCCCTTCCCATAAACCGCCGGCATCCTGCCAGCCGCCTCCGGACCCTCCCAGGTATTCGTTGAGGATCGTTCTTGCCATGGTGACTTCTTTGTCCCTTTGAGTGAAACTATGGATATTCTCTGTCTCTTCGGTCTGGCCGGAGAACTTCATCAACGCCCCGATCGCCGTTGCCGAGAGCATCGTACTGACGGCCAATCCGCTCCCCTTGGGGATATCATTGACTCTTGTCACTAACTCAAAACCCATTCCCTTCTTACCGGTCAGCTTTTCCAGCAATTCTTCAAAAGTAATCGGGGAGGGTTGTCCTTTGACAGGACGCAAAGCGTACGGAACCACACCCGATGCGACGACCGCCGCTTTGAGAAGACTCAAGTTGTCATTGCGGAAATTGAACAGCTCGTCAAGACTGGTCACATCTTTGCTCTCTCCCAAATCATGGGAGTTAAGGCGAATGACCGGTTTATCAACTAGACGGACAAAAGCGTTAATCGGAGGGCGTGTCTGCTCGTCACGGCCGTGCACTCCCAGGTTGGCTGAAATATTGATCACCCGCGCCCATTCGGGACGATCCATCGCCAGGAAGAAAATATCTGACGCGAAACTGGAAGTCCATTCGATCCGGACCGGGCTCCGCTGGACAAGGACCGGCAATTGACCATCTTCCGCCGGTTGTTTAAAAGCACCCAGAACATGAATTCTCGTTTCGTATTCCTGAAGGATTCCAGCGCGATCAAACATCCAGGTATTGGCCGGATACGCCTCGATGGATTGATCCACCTGCTGCCGGAGAGTATGGAAGGCCAGGTCGTAATAAGTTCTCCCCAGCGCCGAGGTAATTGCCTTACTCGGTCCATCCTCACGAAGAGCGGCGTAGAAATGGTCCAGCCCTTCTTCATAGCGATAGTTGTCCACGGCGATGAGCCCTTCCATGGGGATAAGTCCGGGCCCAGGGACATCTTCCTGAAGCTGGAGATAATGTCTGAATAATCCATACAGTAAAGCTGCCGCGCGGCTTTTCTCGTAGAGGTTATTCGTGCTCTGGCGGAAGGATTCCAGTTGTTCCGCCATTTGGAGTAATTGTTCTGTTGTTCTGTTGGAGAAAAGAGCTTCTTCGGAAGTATTGCGAAGATTTTCATCTTGGGTCATGATCACTTCAACGGGATCAATCAGAGGTTGAACGGAAGGACTTGCCGGAGCCAGATACTCCAGTGATTTCAATGGAGCGGGAGCGCTGAAGGTGATCAAACTGTAAATAAGAAGAGCATGGATTCCCTGGGTGACTACACGGTGTCCCTGAAACATTCCCAAATTGAGCATCGTCGTTTCTCCTTTTTCGCCCACGTGGTTAAGAGACCTCTGACAAAAAAATACCGGATTACCCCCTAAATTTTCTGGTAACCCGGCTTGAACTTACCCCGAATAAAAACAAACCGCCGAACCCCACTCCCCCCGCCATTTTTCAAAGATCAGTGACCCTGTGTAAAACTAAAAAAAGTTTACCCTACCCGGTTCTCTTTGTCAAGACTGATGATCATATATCGTAGGGGCGAACGGCCGTTCGCCCCTA
>JACOVV010000196.1 GCA_016177145.1 Candidatus Omnitrophota bacterium
ATGATGGGAGTTTGTTCATAATATTTTTTGAATGGATTGGTTTTCAATAAAGACATGGCTTATTTCTGGGCCTACTTTACCACTGACGGGAACAGCATGTCAAACAAGGAAATGGGGACAATCCGATTGACATTATCCTCATTCGGTGACATAATTAAAAACCCATATGTTCTCTCTCCACGGAATTCCATCAATGGTTTTTTTCGCTTACATCGATCCTGGAAGCGGCAGTATCTTACTCCAACTGATCCTCTCCACGATCATTGGCGTGACCTTCTCATTCCGCCAGACGATCACGAAAATTCTCTCCGCTTTAAAGAGCTCTATTTTAAGGAAAAAACCCTCAAGAAAGGACTAAATTAAAGTGTCCAGCAGACTACAGCATTTCTGGATCGCTCTGACCACTTCCTTTTTGTTCGCAAGCCCGTATTTCCAGCAATTTCTTTCCATGAAAAACCGGCTTTATTCTTTTTGGACGCGCTGGGACGGGTTGGCGATCTTGTGCGCGACCCTCGTCCCCGCGATTTTCTTTTTCTTCGTTTATCGTGGAGCCCTCCGGTGCAAGAGTCCCTGGGTTAAGAAATCCGTTGAATTCGCATTCATCCTCTTGCTGGGGTCCGCCATCATTGAAATTGTCCGCTCCAATCTTGGGAAATTGGGGCTTCCCCCGGAGATGATTGAAACAGTAAAAATAGTGTCCCAAGTAACCCTGTGGCTTATCCTGAGTTGTTTATTGGCCCACCACCTGTTTTCCAAAAAAGAGACCGTCAAAAAAGGGTTGAGACGCCTTTGTTTGGTTGTTTCTCCTGTCATCCCTGTTTTCTTAATGGCTTCGCTGACCTATAAAACCTGGCAGCCCTGTTCGGGGCAGCTTTCCTTTACCGAAAGCAAGCGGTCCGCTGAGACGGCAAAACCTCATATTTTCATCTTCTTGTTTGACGAATGGGAGTACGCGAGGACGTTCCATAACAAAACAGCGGCCCCCCATTTCCAGAACGTCGCCAGAATCGAGGAGACCTCTCTCGTTTTTCATAACGCCTACTCCCCTCAGCATAACACTTCGCAAAGCATGCCCTGCCTTTTTTTCCAGAAAGGGCATGAATTCATCTTTCGAATTGATGACAAGATCCAAGCTTTTCAACACGCCACGGATAGAAATTATTTCCCGCTGGATAATGAAAAAAGCGTCTTTGACTACGCGCGGGAAAACGGCTATAGGACTTTCCTGTTTGGAAACTACCTGCCTTACGCCGAATTTTTGAGAAATCGCGTCGACGTCATCACTTCAAAAAGCATGATGAAGATGCTGGGAGACAACTTCTTCCAGGTAACAGCCTATCATCTGTTTAAAATTTCTCTTCTGTACACATCGCCGATCCTCCCCAAATGGAGCAAGGCGGCAGATTCGGCCGTTGAAAACAGATACCAAATCCATCAGACGCAAACGATCCACGATCTCGCTTTCTCGGTTATTAAGAACAGCCGTGAGCCGACCTTCGCTTTCTTCCACTATCCCATTCCTCATCCTCCTTATATCTTCGCCCGCGGAGGCCCTAAAAATTTATTCAAGCGCTACGAGATGGTCGAACAGAACTACCTTGATTCATTGGATTACATGGATCAGGAAATCGGCAAAATCATCGACCACCTGAAAGCGAACGGGAAATTCGACAATTCTCTGCTTATTTTCTTATCCGATCACGCATGGAAAAAGGACCCCAGTCGAAATCTCGCGGACTTGGGGAATTTGACATCACGCCACGTCCCCCTGCTGATAAAATTCCCCCGGCAGAACAAAAGAATGGATGTTGACCAGACGATGGTGACTTCCGAACTTCTTGACTATATCCGCCGGTACGCGAAGGAACTGGATCCGGAGATAACCCTTTGACGAACGCCATGAATGAAGAAAAAACAACGCGCGAAGAGGTCACTATAGACGCGGGTTCTTTTCGTGATCCCTCCGGCAGTGTCTTTTATTACGCGGGCAGGGTCTTCCGGGCTCTCGGCAAAGAGAGCGCCAAGATTCTGCGCCAATTGCAGGAAAACACCGCCGTCAAGGGGTTTATCCAACAAGGATCTCTTATTCCTTACCCATGGATCTCTTCCGATAATCCCATTTATCAGCGTTTGAAACCGGCCTTTCCGGAGGCCGAGGGTTTTGTTGAGCATCCCCGTTTGCCTTTAATCACTTATCCCTATGAGTGGACTTACAGCATGATTGCCGACGCGGCTCAACTCCATTTGAAACTGCAGCTTCTTTTACTCTCGCAGGGGTATTCCCTGAAAGACGCCAGCGCTTATAACATCCAATTCCACGACGGACGGCCTATTTTCATTGACCTGGCTTCCATAGAAATCCCCGCCCAGAGAGATATCTGGGTCGCTTATGGCCAGTTCTGCCGCCATTTTCTTTTTCCCCTCTTGCTGAAGCGGCATAAAAATTTCGGCCTGAAGGGTTACTACCTTACCCACATGGAGGGACTGGATGTGGAAGACGTGTTCAAGATCTTTGGGCGGTGGGGCGCGTTGAAACCTCCTTTTCTCATCGATGTCTGGCTGCAGCGTTTCTTCGGATCTATCGCCAATCGAAATATCGAAGGATTAAAAAAGGAAGTCCTGTCCAGACAGACAGACGCCAAGCCGCAAATAGTTAACCTTGAACGGTTGATCCGGAAAGTGGGTCGTTTGAGCCGATGGAATCAGAAAACGTCGCAATGGCTGAATTATCAAGAGACGAACACCTATACGGACCAGACGGAACAACAGAAAATTCAATGCGTTCAAGGCATTTTCCAAAAAAATTCGATCAAGACAGTCCTTGATTTGGGGTGCAACACGGGGCAATACAGTCTCTTGGCGGCCAAGGAAGGGATCCGGGTGACCGCTGTCGACTCTGATCATGATTGCGTGGACTCGCTTTATCAGCGTCTCCGAGAATCCAACCTTAAAATTACGCCGCTCTGGGTGGATTTAGCGAATCCGAGCCCGGCGCTTGGGTTTATGCACCAAGAACGGAGAAGTTTCTTGGAGCGGGTCCCTTCGGAATGCGTCTTGGCGCTGGCGCTCATTCATCACCTTTTGATCACCTCCCGAATTCCTCTGGGAGCGATTTGCGATCTTTTATCCCGATTGACCACTTCCTTGCTGCTTGTCGAATACATCGCGCCGCAGGACTCTATGTTTCGCCGTTTGCTCGCCCTGCGCCAGGATTTGTATGAACATGTGAGCGAGGAATTTTTCACGGCGACCTTCGCGAAGAAATTCGAATTGCTTCATCGCCAGCCTCTCCAAGGGACCCATCGGACTTTGTATTTGTTTAAGAAGAAGACCGGATGATTACTGCTGGACAGGTTGGCGCGCCTCAAAAGCGCGGCTTAAGGAAGCCCGGTCGGCGAACTCCAAGTTAGCGCCCACCGCTACTCCATACGCAATGCGGGTAATGGCGACCTGAAGCGGTTTCAATAGTCTTACAAGGTAGAGAGCCGTAGTTTCCCCCTCGGTATCCGATCCCGTGGCAAGGATGGCTTCACTGATTTCTTCCCTCTTGATCCGCCCAAGGAGCTCCTGAATTTTCAAGTCTTTGGGCCCGATCCCGTCTAAAGGCGAAATATTCCCCAAAAGGACATGATAGACTCCCCGGTAACTCCCCCCTCTTTCAATCGCAATGATATCCCGTGGGGACTCAACAACGCAGATGATCTTATGGTCCCGCATGGGATCCGTGCAAATTTCGCACTGAGAATGCTCGCTCAGGTTAAAGCAGCTTTCGCAATACCGAATCGTCTGCCGGAATTTCTCGATCAGTTCCGTGAGACGTTTGGCTTCTTCCCCGGCGCAATTCAACAGATAGAAAGCCATTCTTTCGGCGCTTCTGGGGCCCACACCGGGGAATCGAGCGAAAAAGCGGATCAAATCCTCCATTGTCTTAGGATATTTACTCATCGTTGGGGTTGCTTTCTTTTATTTCTTCCTGCACGCGGATGACCCTGGCGCCGAAAATCTCAAGGGCTGATTTCACTAAAGGATGATCCGTGTGCGGGACGGCTTTTTCTCTGCCGCCGTCTGAATCGGGCGACCCCGACTTGGGGCTCTCAAGAACCATTTCCACCATCAATGAAATACCGAACATCTGCTGCACCTGCTGTTCCAGGAATTTTTTGTTATTCGGCCGCTCGGCGATTTCCTTATGAAAACTCTCCCCGCTGGGAAAAGAGATCACCAGCCGCCTCCCTTCTAAATCGGAAGGTTTTGCCGTCTGAAGTCCAGTCCCCAGGGGAACTTTTTGGGATTTAATTTTCCCCGCCAGCAGCGGCCACGCCTGGACGATTTTCTCCAACGAAACCGGAGAATCCGTGGAACCGGGCGAATTCGGGACCGGTTCTGTTTTTTCTCGCGGTTGCTGTTGTGAAAAAACAGAACCGGTCCCATTTTCCCCTTCTGGGGTATTCCCGACCGCCGCTTCTAATTCCTTCAATTTCTCCACCAGTTCAGGAATTTGAATCCACTGCCGCATCTCAGTCATTCGGACCAGGGCTAACTCCAGCAGAATTTTCGGAAACGCCGCACGCTTCATTTCTTGTTGAAGCCCGACAAGAGAGTGCAGGATAAACAGCGTTTCGTCTTTACCGAGTTTACCCGCCTGCTGGCGCACTTTTTCAATCCCCTCTTTCGGAAGATCCAGAACATTCGATAAATCTTTAACCCCCGCCTGGTAAATCATCAGATTCCGGCAATGCTGGATTAAATTGTTCACCAGTTGACCAAGATCGGCACCGCGGTCTTCCAGATGTTTCACCAAGTTAAGTAACTTAACCGTATTCCGCTCCGCGACAAAAGCGACGAACTGTTCCAGGACTTCTCCTTCGATCAAACCGAGAATTTCCTGCACGGTTCTTTTCTCGATCTTCTTGCCGCTATGCGCCCCCAATTGGTCCAGAATTGTCTGAGCGTCCCTCAGACCTCCTTGGGAGGAGAGCGCGATTTCGTTCAGAGAATCCGTATCAATTTCAATCTTTTCCTGCTTGGCGATCTCGGACAATTTTTGCACCAAGAGTTGGACGGGGATTCGCTTGAAATCAAACCGCTGGCACCGGGAAAGGATCGTCGGCAGGACCCGGTGGGCTTCGGTGGTGGCGAAAATGAACTTCACATGCGCCGGCGGCTCCTCCAGCGTTTTCAACAGGGCGTTGAAGGCGTCATGCGTGAGAGAATGGACTTCGTCAATAATGTAAATCTTGAACCGGCCGTGAACCGGAGAAAACTTGACGTTTTCTCTGAGCGCGCGCACCTCGTCAATTCCCCGGTTGGAGGCGCCGTCTATTTCCAGCACATCTAAAGAGGACCCTTGGGTGATCTCAACGCAGTTGGTGCATTTCTGGCAGGGGTCCGCGGAAATCCCTTTTTCGCAATTGAGCGATTTGGCGAGGATTCTCGCGGCGGAAGTCTTCCCTACCCCACGCGGCCCGCTGAAGAGGTAAGCGTGCGCCACCTTCCCCTGCGCGATGGCGCTTTTGAGCGTCTGGGTGACATGTTCCTGCCCCACAATCTCGTCAAACGACTGCGGGCGGTATTTTCGGGCAATGACTAAGTAGGACATGATATTAATGGCGTCCCCGGGGAGATTTGAACTCCCGGCACCTAGCTCCGGAGGCTAGTGCTCTGTCCGGGCTGAGCTACGGGGACAGATTTAGGTAAATTCGTATTATGACGCACCCCGGTCTTTTGCGCAAGCAGGATTTCACCCGGGTTAAGCTATTATTTGAGCTTGCTCAAGGAAGTTATTGAAGATGGTTTTCCCGATTTTTTCATATTCCACCCGGATCGGACGATAATGATTTCTCAAAAGATCGGCGCCCATGCTTTTTAAATCACCCTCTTCCGTAAGCCACGCTTCAAGCATAGCATGCGTCAACTCCGGGTGCCCCTGGATCCCATAGGCGCGATCACCGATTTTCACCACTTGATTTTTACAATGCCTGCCGGTGGCCAGCAAGGTCATCTTTTGAGTCAGCCGGACCGTCTCCCCATGGAGTTGAAATGTTTTTACCGGAGAAGATAACCCTTTAAAGATCGGGTCTGCGTGACCTTCCGGAGTAAGATCCATAGAAAAATATTTCCCTTCGGGATCTTTCCACCCGGTCTCTTTGACCGGATTCCGGTAAACCTCTCCCCCCGCGGCTTTCACCAGCAACTGCATTCCCAGGCAAATCCCCAGATATGGGATGCCGGCATGGAGCGCTTCTTGAATTTTCTGGAGTTCATCTTGGATTTTTGGGGTAACATCATTGGCGCTGTCGGGGCCGCCGAAGACAAAAATCGCTGAGTACTTTCTTGGGTCAGGGAAAACATCCCCGCGATCAAGGTCAATAGTATCTAAGGAGATATGACGTCCTGTTAATATCTCTTCTAACAGGCCGGGGCATTCCTCTGGAACGTTTTTGACGATTAGGACTCTCATCTCACTCGTCGAAGGGCGAAGCAGAATTCGTTCCTGCGTAGCCCTACCATTATCTTAGTTATTGTAGGGCGAAGAAGAACGGATCCGCCTCTCCGCCTTCGGCGGAGGGCGAGATCTCGCCATCCGCCGCCTGTGGCGGCGAGATGGCGGAGAGGGTGGGATTCGAACCCAC
>JACOVV010000192.1 GCA_016177145.1 Candidatus Omnitrophota bacterium
AAAATGTTTTGATCACCATCACAAAGGATAATTTACTCTACTTTAACGAAAAACTAATCAGCGAAACGGAATTAAAAGAACGGTTGATTCAGGCCGCTAAATTAAACAAGGCGATGCTGATCAAAGCCGACCGCGGGATCGCGCTGGGTAAAGTAGTCGGCATCTGGGACCTCTGCAGGGATTCCGGCATTACTCAGATCAACATCGCGACGAATCGGGAGACTTCTCATTGAATTTCGCGATGGATTTGAAGAAAACTCTCGGTATGTCGTTGATGGCGCATTTCGCGGCGGGTCTTTTGTTCCAGGTTAAAATCGAATCGGGAATTTCCGTTTTTCGGTATGAATCGATGCGTCTCTCTTTTTTGGGAGCTATCCTGGATTATCAATCAGTGAATGTCGTTCCGTTAGGGGAAATCAAATCGGCTAAAACGGTTCATTCATGGTATCCTCACCGGGTTTTGGCCCCATCTCCCGCTTCGTTGCCGCGAGAAGATCAATCGCGTGGCATCACTGCCGCGCTGAATCAGAATCTCGCAGATTGGAAACCGTCAGAGGAATCACCGCCATCGCTTGATGTGAAGGATATTCACTCGGCGCCTTCTCGATTTCTGCTGGTCAAAGGAAACGAATCTCCTTTCTTCACCATTGAGGGAGCTCTTAAGGAAAGAGGGGTTCTCTTTAAACCCGATTTATTGGAATACCTGAACACTCGAGGAGAAGATATCCCAGACAGAATCCGCATGGTTTTTCGGTTCAGGGTATCGAAAGAAGGAATCGTGGAACAAGTTGACCCCATCCTTTCCAGCGGGAGTACGGAACTAGACCTCTACGGAATGCGTTTCTTGCGGCAATGGAAGTTTATCCCCGGTGAGGTAAATCAAGAGGGCTTGTTCAAGATCCATTTCTCGAAAAAAACGATATGATCCCCATTGAACTCTCGACAGCGGTCGCTTTTTACGCAGGCGTGACAACGACGGGCGTCCTGCTGTTATGGTTCATCTCTCTGGCCAGAGAGAGTCGGGCATCCCTGCCGCGCGGGAACAAGCGGCACAGAATTTGGCAGTGCCGGATCTGTATTCATGTCTACCAAGAGGACCCGGAGCAGATATTATCCGTATGTCCTCGCTGTGGGACCTATAATCAAAGAGAAGAAAACAGCGACTAAACGGAGGAGCGGCATCATGAAAAAATACGCCGGTCACTATGGAATTGTGCTGGTTACTTTTAAAGATATCGCCGAAGCCCGAAAGGTGGCGGCGCACCTGCTTCAAAAGCGGCTGGCGGCTTGTTGTAACCTGATCACTCCAGTGGAGTCTTCCTTTTGGTGGAAGGGGAAGGTTCAGAGAGAAAAAGAGGTTTTAGGAATTTTTAAGACAAAAAAAACAGCGTTTAACTTCATCTGTCAAGAGATCAAAAAGCATCACTCCTATGAAGTGCCGGAAATTCTCGCTTTACCCCTCCGGGCGGGGGCTCCGGCCTATCTAAAGTGGGTGAAGGAAGTCCTGATTTAACAAAGGGTTGTTGACAAAAGCGACTGGATTTTGTTATGCTTCTAATAGAAAGAGAACAAATCATGAACCGTGAAAAAGGGATGGCGATTATTATAGCCGTCATGATGACTCTCCTTTTTTCGTTAATAGGAGGGGCGGTTTTATTTTATTCACGATCCAACACGGAGTTAGGTTACAGGCAGGTCCGCAAAGTAAAGGCCTACTATGCCGCGGAATCCGGATTGCAATTCGGTTCTTTTCAAGCCAATAATGGATGGCTCGACGGCCCCTATCCCTATAGTATTTCCGTGGGGGGAGAACCGATTGACATGCAGTTTTCTATTCAGACGAACGCGGATGAGACTAAAACCGTGACGGTCACGGTGCCGGATATAGACGATATAAGACTGTTGTCTACAGAAAGTTAAAAACTAAGAGGGCAAAAAAAGTGGGGGGAAAAAAATCAGTAGGAATTTACGCCAGTTCCACTGAGATCAATTGGGTCGAAATGACAAAAGGGGGCGATCAGTATGAGTTGTCCCAGATTGTCCAGCAAACCAGCCCCCCGGGGACCGATTTTCTCGCGTTTTTATCCGTCTCGCAAGACAACCTCAAGTCCGACGTCAAATCAGACCTTGCCCAGACAACAATTCTTGAACAGCTTCGCGACGCCTTCCGTGTAGAAGAAAGCCACACAGCTTATTTTTCCTTTTCCCTAGACACCGTGGTTCTCCGTTACTTCAAAATGCTTAAGATCCCGCGGCGCGAATGGGGGACCGCGGTTCGTTTTGAAGCGCGCAAATATATTCCTTTTAACATGGAACAAATGAACAGCGATTTTATTGTGCTGCCGCTCCAGAAGGAGAGCAACGAGATGGGAGTTGTTTTCTTCGCGGTGGATCACGCTCAGTCACAGGGGATATTCCTCTTTTTGCAGGGGGCCGGACTTCTTCCGAAATCGTCAGAGGCTTCTTGGATCAGCGTGTTAAGGCTCCTCCGGTGGAATGGACAGCTGACGGATCAAAAACAGAGTGGTTTTCTCATCAGTCTGGAACCCACGCGGATGGGGATTGGACTGTTTACCGAGGGGATTCCCTATTTCTCTCGTGAGATTAAGTGGTCTTCGTCCATCATCAACGTGGACTCCCCGGACCTTTTGGAGAATATCACGGGTGAAATTCGTTTGGCCCAGGAGTTCCATCGAAAGAATTTCCAAGGGAAAGAAATCAACACCGCGTATACTTTCGGACTCTGGGCATCGGAGGAGCTCAATGAAAAGTTGTCCAGAGAATGCGAAATAAAGGCCGTTAAAATTGATCCCTATCTGAGGGCAGGCGGTGAGAAACCCGCCGTCATCTCATCGGGGACAGTGGCGAGTATCGGCGCCGCGTTGAGAGGGATCTACAGCGAAGCCGGCGAACCGTCAATCCACTTGGGAGGGGAGGCGCCTGAAAAACGGGAAAAAATATCTCCCGTCACTGTATTAATCGCGGAGGCGGTTTTCGCCATTTTTATTCTGATAGCAACGCAGCTGATTGCTTCTTCACAGGTGAGAAAGTCGCGCCTGACCCATGATGCTATTGTCACTAGCCGGCCCGTTGTCACCACGGTGCCGAACCCTCTGGACACTATTGAGGAACTGGAGAAGATCGAACAGCGTTACGAACAGAAGATTTTGCTGCTCCGTGCGGTCATCGCCAGGCGGATTGATTTAACTTCCAAACTGTCGCTTTTAGCGGATTTTTTTCCTGATCCCATGTGGTTGCAGCGCTTTCAGTGGAGTGAGACCCTTCCAGACGATATGACGAACCAGGAAAGAGAGATTTCCATCGTTGGGGTCGTTTATAGCGAGGCACAGCGGGATGTTGAAATTATCAATAGTTTCTCAAATCAGCTGAAGAGTTCCGAGTTCTTTCGCGGTTTGAGCGAAGCCGAGATCCTGGGGGTGGAGAGGGCGAAACTTGATTTTCAGGAAGTGAGCCAGTTTCAGTGGGCCGGGGCGCTTAAGAAGGTAAAACTGCAAAAGGAGTAACGACAACTCGTGGACATCAGGGCGATCGCGGATATTTTCAGGAACAGGACTCTCTTGATACAATTGGGGATAGCGTTTGGGGTTTTTATCGTCACACTGGCAATAGGGATTGAACTGGGCACCTCCGCCGCGAGAAAAATAGAAACGTTCAAACGAGAAACGGGATATGAAAGAAAGAGAAATCTTCTCTTGGGCAATATCCAGCGCGCGCAGGCGGAGTTTGACCAATACCAAAAACGCTTTCCCCCGACGACAGAAACAGTATGGCTGATGAACCAAATCACTCAACTGGCGGAATCCGTTGGATTACAGATTATTTCAATACAACCGGAAAAACTGCCTGCTTCCCAGCGTCTGAAAGGAGTCGCGATTCGAGTTGTCTTAGAATGCACTTATAATGAGATAGGCGCGCTGGTAGCCAAGATCGAAAGCTCCGATATCTTTTTGCGCATTCAGGAATTAATTATAGAAAAGACCCTGCCGCAGGCGGTGGCGCAGCAGGGGAGGCAGGAGATCGCGGGGAAAGCCCGCGTGGAATTGGTTGCTCATACTTTTTGGACAAAAGACCAATGACAAAGACCCGGCAGCAAGGGATAGCGCTGTTCCTATTAATCTCTATTCTTGTTTTTTTGCAATGGCGGCAAACCCAGCAGTCGGAGAGAATCAACAAAAACCAGGCGCCTTTAGAAACGGAAGCGGGAGGGTTCGTGACCAT
>JACOVV010000181.1 GCA_016177145.1 Candidatus Omnitrophota bacterium
CAGATATCTGGAAGTGCCGAAAGTGACGGTTGACGCGGCGGCAAAACTAAAATTGGCCAAAGAGGAGAAAATCAATGCGCGCTGAAAATGGGATGCCGCTGTCGCAGCTTCTGAGAGGGATCGCGTACACGAGCAAGGGTAATGTCGAAGGTATCCATGTGCGGGCCATCACGTCGGATTCCAAGCAAGTCAGGGAAGGGGATCTCTTTGTCGCCATTCAAGGAGCCAAACAGGACGGGCATCATTATCTGGAGGAAGCGATTCACCGGGGAGCCGTCGCTGTCGTTGTCGAGCGCGGTTACAGCCATCCCTCGTCGAAAGTAGTGCAGGTTTCCGATACGAAGAACGTTCTTTCTCACTTGGCGGCGGTTTACTACCGGAATCCTTCCAAAGAAATGCGAGTTGTTGGTGTGACCGGCACCAACGGAAAAACGACTATTACGTATCTTTTAGAAGAATTATTCAGGGAAGAAGGGGTGGGCGTGCTGGGGACAATCAGTTACCGGATGGGGGCTAGAGTCATCCCGGCGGTTCAGACGACACCGGGAGCTTTGGAAGTGCATGCCCTATTAAGAAAAATGGCAGACGCCCGTTGCCGCTACGCGGCTCTAGAAGTGTCCTCACACGCTCTGGACCAGTGCCGTGTCGCTCACGTGGATTTTCAAACCGGGATTTTTACGAATCTCACCCAGGACCACCTGGATTATCATAAAACGATGGAGGCCTATGGCCAGGCAAAACTAAAGTTGTTCAAAGGACTGCCGTCAACCAGCTGCGCGATTGTTAACGGAGATGACCCTTTCAGCGATTTGATCATTCCCCAGACCAAAGCGGAGGTGTTCTCATACGGGTTCAACCGGCAGGCGGATATTCGGGCGGAATCGGTTTCTTTAGGAGCGGAAGGGACTGCCGTCGAAATTTCCTTTCCGGTCCACCCCGGTGTTAAGGGAGGGCTGAGAGAAAAAATTGTGCTCCAGTCGCGATTAATCGGGCGGCACAACGCGTATAACCTATTGGCTGGGTTCGCCACAGGGTTGACGCTGGGTAAATTTGCTAAAGAAATTAAAGAAAGATTAGAACGCCTCTCCTCAGTGCCTGGACGTCTGGAAGAGGTTTCCATCACCGGCAACGGCGATGAAAGAGTGAGGATTTTTGTGGATTACGCCCACACGCCGGATGGCCTGAAACAGGCGCTGACGACCTTAAAGGGAATCACTAAAGGACGGTTGTGGGTGGTTTTTGGCTGTGGCGGCGACCGGGATCGGGGCAAACGCGCGCAAATGGGAAAAATCGCCGCCGAATTGGCGGATGTTGTGTTGATTACCAGTGACAACCCGCGAAATGAGCAACCCGAAGATATTATCAAAGAGATTCTAGAGGGGGCCCGGTCCCTGGGGGCTAGAAAGGCGGAGAAAGTGAGGTCCATCGTGGACCGCTCAACAGCCATACGGGAAGCGATTCTTTCATCAGCCGAACAAGACACGCTTCTGATCGCCGGTAAAGGGCATGAAAATTATCAAATTTTTAAAGATGTCACGATCCCATTCGGCGATGGAGACGAGGCGAGACGATGGCTGGAGGAGAGAGGAAGAATGAAGGGAGCTCCGTGTTTCAGTTAGTTGAAGTTTTAGAAGCGGTAAAAGGCCGATGGGTCATTGGTGATAGAAAACGGCAGGCGATCGGCGTTTCAACGGATTCACGGACGATTCGCCCGGGCGACTTGTTTATCGCTATAAAGGGGGACCGTTTTGACGGCCATCGGTTTCTGAAAGAAGTCGTTGAAAAAGGAGCCGTCGCGTTAATGATTTCTGACGAAAAAGCGGCCGCAGGAATCGCCGAAATTCCAACGGTTCTTGTCTCAGATACCCGAAGAGCGTTAGGGGATCTCGCGCATTGGCACCGGAGAAATTTCCATGGTCCCCTAGTTGCTGTGACGGGAAGTTGTGGCAAGACCAGCACCAAGGAAATGATCGGCGCCATTTTCGCGCATCGAGGTCCGATCGTGAAGAGCGAAGGGACTCAAAACAACGAAATTGGAGTTCCCTGGACATTACTCAAACTGAGACCCGAACACTGGGCGGCAGTGGTGGAGATGGGGATGAATCACGAAGGAGAGATACGCTGCCTGGCCAATATGGCGCAGCCGCAATTGGGAGTGATTACCAATGTCGCCGCGGCGCATTTAGAAGGGGTGGGAAGCGTGGAACAGGTAGCCCATGCGAAATGTGAACTCTTGGAGGCGCTGGGAGAAGAGGGGGTCGCTGTCTTGAACGGCGACGACGAAATCTTAATGAAAACGGCGCGAAAATACTCCTGCCGTAAAATCACCTTTGGTTTTGGAGAGAATTGTGACGTTCGTCTTCGAGAAGAAGAATTTCCGTCCGCTTTGGCGACTCCATTCCAGAAAGCGAACGCGCTGGCGGCGATCGCCATTGCCCAGTTAATGAATATTCCCCAGGAGGGATCTCTGCAAATACTCAGCCAGTGGCGTCCTCCAAAAGGACGGCTTGAGGTTAAGAAAATGGGGTCGTTCTGGGCCATTGATGATACCTACAACGCGAATCCTTTATCTGTCAGGGTGGCGCTTGAATTCCTGCGCGACTTCCAGACATCCGGCAAGCGGATCGCGGTTCTGTCGGATATGCTGGAGCTGGGAAAAGAATCGGAGAAGCGGCACTATCGTTTAGGGGAAGAAATAGCCCGGCTTGGATTGGACCGCGTCATTTTATTGGGGCAATTTGCGAAGGAAATCCAGAGAGGAGCCGAAGCATCGGGCGTAGAGTCATCGGTTATTCAAATCGCTTCCAGTCATCGGGAAGCTTTGGATTGGGTTTGTGCGGAGATCCATCATCATGACGTCGTGCTTGTCAAAGGGTCCCGGCGCATGAAAATGGAAACAATCGTCGAGGGGTTAGAGAGTCATGTTCTATCATCTGCTGTATCCGTTGCATGAATTCTGGTCGTTTTTTAATTTATTCCGCTATATCACTGTCCGGGCGGCGTTGGCTTATTTCATTGCTTTCGGTTTGGTGTTGTTCTTAGGCCCGAGGGTCATCCAGTATTTGAAAGAATTAGGGGCGCGCCAGCAGATCCGCAGAGACGGGTATGAAAAGCTCTATCAATTGCAAAAAGGAAAACAGCAGACGCCGACCATGGGGGGTGTTTTGATTCTTTTCGCGGTCACGGTTTCGACGCTTCTTTGTGTTGATTGGACGCAGCACCGCGTTCTATGGGTTTTAGTCGTCATGGCAGGGCTGGGTGTTATCGGTTTTATCGATGACTATCTGAAGATGACGCGAAAAAACGCCAAGGGGCTTTCAGGGACGCTCAAGTTATTAGGTCAGATCACGCTCGGCGTCGTTTTGGGGATTTATCTATTCACGGATTTGAACTTCTCGACCACCAGTGAAGTTCCTTTTCTAAAGAGTTTAACAATTCAATGGGGCATTTGGTACATTCCCTTGGCGGCGTTAGTCATTACGGGAAGCTCTAACGCGGTGAACCTGACGGA
>JACOVV010000183.1 GCA_016177145.1 Candidatus Omnitrophota bacterium
AGCCGGTCACGCTGAAATGGTACCGGTTCGCGCAGTCGTTGACGAAGAAGCCGGTCTAGGGGATGCTGACCGGACCGTATACGATGATGGACTGGTCTTTTGACGAATATTACGGTTCCCGGCGGAAAAGCGCGCTGGCATTAGCGGAGGTCATCAACAAAGAAGCGAAAGATTTGGAAAAAGCCGGCGCCCGATATATCCAAATTGATGAGCCGGCGATTTCAGTCCGTCCTGAAGAAATCGGCCTGGCCATTGAAGCGTTGGGAGTGGCGACGGCTGGATTAAAAGCGAAGACCCTCACGCATATCTGCTATGGGAGGTTTGATCTAATCTATCCCAGGATGCTCAAACTTCCCGTGGACCAGATTGACCTTGAAATGTCCAACAGCGGTTACGACATGCTGGCCCTGTTTCAGAAACAGCCGTTCACTAAAGAGATCGGGCTTGGGGTCCTGGATGTTCACAGCCATAAAGTGGAGACCAAAGAGACCGTCAAGAGCCGGATCAAAGCGGCGATGGACGTGATCCCGATAGAGAAGATTTACGTGGATCCCGACTGCGGACTCAAAACCCGGGCGCAAGAAGAGGTTGTCGCGAAACTGAGAGTCATGGTTCAGGCCGTTCAAGAAGTCCGCGAAGAACTCAAAGAAAGTCACCGCTAAAAAAATGATCAAAAGAGGCGTCGCGCTTCTGTCGGGGGGCTTAGACAGCACCCTGGCGGCAAGGGTGGTTATTGACCAGGGGGTGGAAGTTTTCGGTTTCCACCTGGTGATGCCGTGGGGATGCTGTGATAAACGGTACGCGGTCAGTTCCGCGGCGTTTCTCAACATTCCCCTTTTGACCCACAAGCTGGGGGATGATTACCTGGAGATTGTTCGTAATCCACGCTTTGGTTACGGGGTCGCGATGAATCCCTGCGTGGACTGCCGCATTCACATCTGGCGTTTGGCAAAAAGATATATGGAAAAAATCGGCGCGACTTTTCTCATCACGGGAGAAGTGTTGGGACAACGGCCGATGTCCCAGATGCGGCGGAGCATGAATCTAATTGAGAAAGAAAGCGATTTGGCTGGGAAGATTCTGCGGCCCCTCTCGGCGAAACTGCTGGAGCCGACCCAGCCGGAAATTCAGGGAGTGGTCGATCGTGAGAAACTATTGGATTTAAAAGGACGGTCCCGAAAAGACCAGATTCGGTTAGCGGAACAGTTCGGGCTCAAGGATTATCCGACGCCGGCGGGGGGATGTCTTCTCACCGACCAGAATTTCGCCGTGAAGGTGAAAGATTATTTTGCCCATAACGAAATGAATTCAGCGGAAGATTTTGAATTATTGACTTTAGGGCGGCATTTCCGCCTGGACCACCAGACCAAGGTCATCGTCGGCAGAAACGAGCAGGAGAACCTGACGCTTCAGTGGTACGCTCAGAAAGAGAATCGGCACTTACTGATTCCAAAGAACTTCATCGGTCCTTTTGTGCTCATTGATGGTCCGCTCACCGAAGAGTCAAAGCGGAAGGCGGCCGAGTTGGCGATTCAATATACCCGGCAAGACAGACGCCCTGTGGACAAGGTGGTTTTTGAGTGTCGTGACCAGATGATAGAGATTTTATTAATGGAAACCGTGCCATGCGTCCTTTGACGAACCCGCAAAAAAGATTAGTGGCTTTAATTCAGGAAGAGCTTCCGCTTATTGAGAGACCTTTCTCGGCGCTTGGGGCCAAATGCGGACTCGCTGAATCAGAGGTCATGGAGAATATTCAACTCTTTAAGGAAGACGGCGTCATCCGCCAAATCAGCGCCATCTTCGATACCCGGTGTCTCGGGTACCGGTCAAGCCTGGTCGCCATGCGGGTGGATCCTCAAAAAGAGAACGAAGCGGCCGAGGTGATCAACAGCCACCCCGGTGTCACGCACAATTACCGCCGCAATCACGCGTTTAACCTCTGGTTTACCGTCGCAGTTCCTCCCACCAGCCGGATCGGATTGGAGAAAACGGTGGACCTCTTTCATTCGCTGGCCAAAGCGGAATCTACCCGCCTGATGCCGACGCTGAAACTTTTTAAGATCGGCGTCAATCTGGATATCACCGGAGAGAATTCGCCGGACAAGAAAGAAGCGCCTCGTTATACCGAGGAGATGCGCCATCGGTCGAAAAACGAAATAACCGAGAAAGAAATTCAGTTTATTCGTGTCATGCAGGAAGATATGCCGGTGGTATCAATGCCGTATCATGCTATGGCAGAACAATTAGGCATGGGACAGGACGAACTCTTTGAAATGGCCGCTCGTTTTGTGCGGGAAGGAAAACTTCGCCGGATGGCCGCCGTCCTCAATCACCGGAAAGCCGGTTTTGTCGCCAACGCGATGGGGGTCTGGGAGGTTCCTCCGGAAAGAATCGCCGAAGTCGGCGTTCAAATGGGGAGTTTCAGCGCCGTCAGCCATTGCTATCAGCGCCCCGTTTATCCCGACTGGCCCTATTCGATTTTCACCATGGTTCATGGAAGAGATAAAGAGGCGTGCGACAAAATCCTGGAATCGATTGCTGCTGCTACAGGCATGAATCGTTATGAAGCGCTTTTCAGCACCAAGGAATACAAAAAGACGCGGCTAAAATATTTTACCCCGGAGATCGAGAACTGGGAAGAAGAGCGTGCTTCCATTTGTTGTTGACAGGCGTCATACTCATTCAGTATACTTTTACCATCATTCGTTTTCGTTTAATGATTTCATGAAATGAAAGGAGAATTCAATGGCAGATAAGAACAACAAACACCCCGGACAAGTTGCCGGCCCCTTTTATGTAGACACCCAGTGCATTGACTGTGATCTTTGCCGCCAGACCGCTCCGGCAAACTTCACCCGGAATGAATCGGGCGGATTCTCGTACGTCTATAAACAACCGACCACTCCTGAAGAAGAAGCCAAGTGCAAGCAAGCCAAGGAAGAGTGTCCGGTTGAGGCGATCGGGAACGACGGCGCTTAAGTCCACTTCTCGTAATGCATCTGCTCCGGCGGGAATCCTGCTTCACCTAATACTTTGATCGTTTGTTCGATCATCGCCGCTAAACCGCAGGCGTAAATATCCACGTCTTTGGGGGAGGTAAGGTATTTTTTGACTTTCTCCTGGACATAGCCGGTTTCGCCGGTCCAGTTTTTCGGGCGGCTGACGGTAGGGATAAATTTGAAATTGGAATGTTCCTTCTCTAATTTTTGGAACTCGTCCCAGAATAAAACTTCATCATCGTAGCGAACTCCCAGAAAGCACCAGACTTTAATGGAATCTACTTTCTTTTGATGGTAGAGATTTAGAATCATTCCTCTTAAAGGGGCAATGCCGGTGCCGGTCGCGACAAAGGCCAGGTCACGCTGGATCGGTTCTTTGATTTTGAAAACGCCCATCGGGCCTTGAAGTTTCATTCGGTCGCCCATTTTGAGGTTATGAAAATGATTCGACATAAACCCACCGTCTACTTTCTTAATGCAGAGCTGGATTTTGTCCTGGATGTAAGGGGGAGAGGCGATGGAGTACGGTTTTTTAAACGGCTGGCCCTCTTTGGTGGTATGCGCCATCACGAATTGCCCTGCCTGAAACTCGATCGGTTTGTCCATATCAAAGGTAAAAGTTTTCACCGTGGAGGTTTGGGCAAGAATATCGCTGACAACCGCATCGTAAAATTGAATTATCGGCATGAGGTGCATTATAACATGAAGATTTGTTATAATGCACTCCTTCTATGGAGCTCTATCAGGAAGCCATAATACGATTTCAAAAATTGCTCAAACAGGCGCAAGGGAAAGGTCTGAACGAGCCGACGGCGGTCGTTCTCTCAACCGCCGATGCGCAAGGGCGCCCTTCGTCTCGTACCGTTCTTTTGAAGCAAGCCGATGAGCGCGGATTTGTTTTTTACACGAATCTCCAGAGCCGGAAAGGGAAACAGCTTACAGAGAACCCGCGCGCATCGCTCTGTTTTTTCTGGGATCCGTTGATGGAACAAGTGACTGTTGAAGGGAGTGTGGAACAGGTCAGTGACGAAGAGGCCGACGCCTACTGGAAAACCCGCCCGCGGGAAAGCCAGATCGGCGCCTGGGCTTCACTCCAGTCTCAACCGCTCCAAACAAGGGCGGCTCTCTTAAAACGAGCCGCCGAATACGGCCTCAAATTCGGCCTTGGGGCCATTCCCCGCCCGCTGCACTGGTCCGGCTTCCGTGTCATTCCCACCCGAATCGAATTCTGGAAATCCCAGCCGTTTCGCTTGAACGAAAGAGTTCTCTACGAAAAGGCCGGCGCCCAATGGAAGAAAACTCTCCTGTATCCCTAAATGGGGACAGCCCCCAGTTGAGCGTTAGGAATTTTTGATTTCTTTGATGATTTTTTCCCGCCAGTGGTCGAAGAAAGCGAGTTAGGTTGGTTTAACCTGATCTAAGACAAAATAGGAGTCAGACCCCTATTTTCGGGCAGAGAGATTCAATAGGGCATTTCTGACAGAGTGGTTTTCGCGCGGAGCAGACTTGGCGGCCATGGAGGATGATCGTGTGGGAGAGCCAGGTCCATTCTTCTTCGGGGAATAACTTCATCAGGTCTTGCTCGATTTTGTCCGGATCATCATTCGTAGTCAGTCCCATCCGGTTAGAGAGCCGGCGGACGTGGGTATCCACGACGACGCCGGGGATGTTGTAGACGTTCCCCAGAATCACGTTCGCGGTTTTCCGTCCGACGCCGGCCAGTTCAACAAGGTCTTCCATCCGATTGGGAACTTTGCCGCTGTGCTTGTCCACGATTTGCCTGCAACAATGAAGGATACTCTTGGTTTTGTTTTTGTAGAAGCCGGTGGAACGGATCTCCTGCTCGAAGGTTTTTGGATTGGCGTTGGCATAATCGGCGGCGGTACGGTATTTCTTGAACAAATCTTTGGTGACGAGGTTCACCCGCTTGTCGGTGCAC
>JACOVV010000184.1 GCA_016177145.1 Candidatus Omnitrophota bacterium
CCGCCAGACAAGACTATTGCTGGGAGTTGTTAGCAGCACCGACGCGGCCGTTCTCTTGAATCGGGTTTTAAACCGGATCGAAAGTGTCTGGATTTCGATCTTTTCCGGTTGTTTCCTTGCTTCAACGATAAGTCCGGCAACAGCCAGAGACTGTTTCGTGTGCCCTTTTTTCCCGTCTTCAAGAACCACAATCTTCTGCATCGGGCTTGATTTCCAGCGATGGTGCAGCCACAGCCATTGATCGGGAGCTTTCCGCACATATCTTTCGAGAATTTTCGAGTATTGATGCACCATTGGAGCAATTTCCGCCTCAGTCGCTGGTATGGAGAATGGTTTCTCAATGTAAATCAGATGCCGATCTTTTTTATTGGGATCACGAATGATAAAAAGCGGAATTAGCGGAGTCCGCGTTTTCATGGAAATAACAAAAGCTCCGCTTTTAGTAGAAGCCAACCGCCCAAACAGAGGAGAAAAAATTCCCTTTTTGCCTCCATCCTGGTCAATGAGCATCCCAACGGGTTCCTTTTTTCCCAAACAGCTAAAAACTTCCCGGACCGACATTCCCTTTGAAATAATACGGCTTCCATGCCATTGGCGGTATTCATTGAGGAGTTCGTTCAAACCGGTCATCTTCTGATTTCGGACCATGACATTGAGCGCAATGCCGCAAAGCGCGAACGCTTGGTTCATCAGCTCCCAGTTTCCGTAGTGCGCCGTTAAGACAATGAATGTTTTTTCTCTTTCCGGCCCAATGAAAGGATTCATCTGTTCTGTTCCTTGAAAATTGATTCTCTCGGCAACCTCGGCGGCCGTCAATTCAGGAAACCGCAGAACCTCGATAAAGCTGATCGCTAAGTTCTGATATAGGCGCTTTAAATAATAGAACCGTTTTTCGACGTCCAGCGAGTCTCCCAGGGCCTGGGTCATATTGGCAAATCCAATATACTTTCGCTTGGCATCCACCCAGAAAAGAACGGTTCCTATAACGGAAGCAATCTTCATCCCCCAGCTAAAAGGAATCGTCCTAAAAAAGAGCCCGATTATTTTTACCAGAATTACAAGGATTCGATCACCCGCCATAATTCACGTTCTCCCTTTTTGAAAACCAATTCGATTTCTAAAGAAAAAACGGGGACAGTCCCCAAAAAACGGGGACAGTCCCCAAAAACATCCTCCATTTTCACGGCGTCTTTGGAGGTTGTTACCCAGCAAAAAAGAGAATCTCTCTTTTGAATTTCTTCCATCTTTTGAAAATCTCCTACGGCGTACCGAGAATGATCTCGTTTGAAATAGGTTCGTGTCACTTTCGCGCCCAATTTTTCGACGGTCCTGTGAAACGCCTCCGGATTGCCGATGGCGGCGACCAAACCAACATCCCGGTCTTTCAAACCATCCAATGTAGGGGCGGGTTTAAAACCCGCCCCTACATCAGACAGCCCAACCGACCGATAAAACGTCTCGCCGATCGGAATATTTGGCGTAATTTTTTGAATCTTTTCTTTGATCCTTGAAATTTCCCCATCACTGACTAAATCTACCTTAGTCAAAATAATCCAATCCGCCCTCTTCAAACTGTGAACCGGTTCTCTCAGTTTTCCCGCCGGGATTAACCGGCCGTTTCCAAAAGGATCCGTCGCGTCAATAGCTACAATGTCCAAATGCCTGACCAAACGGCGGTGCTGGAATCCATCATCCAAAAGAACCACTCCATAACCTTCCCTCTGCGCCTGCCGGGCGGAATGAACTCTGTCCGGAGAAGCAAAGAATCCAATGCCCTCTAATGTTTTCTTCAGAGCAACGACTTCATCCGCCTGTTGGCGGTTTTGCGGCGAACCATATCCGCGGCTTAAAACCGCGGCCTTTTGACCATTCGCCTGAAGTCTTTTCGCTAGATAAGCCACCAACGGAGTTTTCCCTGTCCCCCCCCATGTGAGATTCCCAACGCTGATCACTTTTGGAAAAACCTGGTGCGTCAAAAAAAAACCGTTCCGATAACCCTGGTCCCAGAAAAACCAAATGCCGCGGTAAATCCACTCGAAGGGAGCAAGAAGCATAACTAAGTATTTTAACATAGGTTGGAGACGCCTAAAGGAGGTTTTTTTGCCGTAAAAACAGGAAAGTTCTTTCTGTCGCCCCACGATTCTTTTCGACAACCGCTTGGGCTTTTTCTCCTATCGTCTTCGCCTGGCTGGGGTTCTGTAAAAGAGGAGTCAGATGCTCCGCGACTTTAGAGACATCGCGACACTGAATAGCCCCTCCTTCGGCCAACAATTGGCGGGTGATCTCGCGAAAGTTAAACACATGAGGACCGAAAAGGACCGGTTTTCCAGCCGCCGCCGGTTCCAGGGGATTCTGGCCTCCATGGGGAATAAAACTTCCTCCTACTAATACGGCATTGGCGATGGCGTAGAAAGCGTTCAATTCACCGACCGTATCCACAAGAAGAATCCCCCCTTTCCAATCTTGACCACTTCCTTCGTGACGCCATCGGCTCCAGCGTACCGGAATAACTCCTCTTCGGCTAAACCAATCGACTAGGGAAGGAACTCTTTCCACATGCCTGGGAGCGATCACCCATGATAAGGAAGGGATTTTTTCTTTAACTTTCTGGTAGGTTTGGAATAACTCTTTCTCTTCCGGTTCATGCGTACTGGCAGCGACCCAGACCGGCCCCTGGCGGAAAGACTGGACGACCGGTTCCGGTAATTTTTTGTCATGAATCCCGACAGCGTCAAATTTCAAGTTGCCTGCGTTTTGAATCTTTTCTTCAGGGACGCCGATCTGTTTGAATCTCATCTGATCCTCTTGGGTCTGGACCAGGAAAAAGGAGACTGGTGCTAAAATGCTTTTAACCCAGCCGCTGAACATTCGATAACGGGGAAAACTCCTGTCCGAAATCCGGCCGTTGACGACCACCATCGGAATTTTTTGCCTTGACAGCTCGGCAAGACAATTCGGCCAAAACTCCGTCTCGACCATGATAAAAAGCCGCGGATGAATCTGATCGATAAAACGTCTCATCATCCAACGGATATCGAGCGGGAAATAGCGCGCGATGACTCCCTCCGATTCCAGCCGTTTGGCAATCTCCAAACCTTTGGGCGTCGTGGTCGTTAAGACAATCGGGATTTCAGGCTTTTCTTTTCTGAGCATGCCGATCAGGGACCGAACCGCTCCGACCTCCCCTACACTGACCGCCTGGATCCAGATCGGCGATTTTCCAACCAAGAGATTTAACTTCTCCTGTGATAACTTCCCCAGCCGTTCCTTCATGGGAGCTAATTTCTTCTTTCTGAATAGGAAGGAGTAGAAATAATAAATCGGAATCCCGATGGGTAGCAGGAGATTGTATACCAACTTCCATTTCCCACTCTCCACTTCCCACTTTCCGTCTTTAGGCTCTCGGATGCGCCTTATCATAGGCCTCTTTTAACCGATCCATGGTGACGTGGGTATAGATTTGAGTCGTTGACAAATTCGCGTGGCCTAATAATTCCTGCACCGCCCGCAGATCGGCCCCGCGATTCAACAGATGCGTCGCGAAGGAGTGACGCAAGACATGGGGTGAGATTTTTTTTTGAACGCTGGCTAAGCGAACGTATTTCCCCAGGATTCTCGCCACCGAACGGGTGGTCAAACGAGTCCCTCTTCGGCTGACAAAAAGCGCCTTTGAGGCCGTGCCGGGTCTCGATTTCAGATAGCTTCGAAGCACGGTTAAAGCCGTCTCTGTAAAAGGAACGATACGCTCTTTTTTTCCCTTGCCTCGCACTTTGGAGAAACCGGAGAAAAAATCAACCGAAGACACGTCCAAAGCCACTAATTCCCCAACTCTCATCCCGCTGCCGTAAAGGGTCTCGATAATAGCGCGGTCCCTAAAACCGGCCCAATCATCAGAGTAGCCAGAATCCAGCAAGGTTGAAACTTCCGGCTCATTGAGAAACAGAGGAAGTTTCTTTTCTTGTTTCGGAGTCAATGTCCCAACGGTAGGATTATGCGGCAATGTTCCCTTTTTATAAAGGTACCTGAAGAATGAGCGGATGCACGATAACTTGCGCGCGATGCTTTTGTGAGAGAGATTCTTTTCCTTAAGCCGGGTTAAATAAAACCGAACATGTTGATGAGTGACTTCCTGGAGACGGCGTCCTTCCAAAAAAAGCATAAACTCCCTTAGGTCGATTTTGTAATTGTACAGCGTGTGCGGGGAAGCGTTCCGTTCCGCTTCAAGATACCGCAGGAATTTTATGACGGGATCATCCATTTAAGGAGAACTGCCCGCCTCTTTAGGGAGGCGGCGCGCCAAATGGCGGCAATCGGGATACCGGCTGCAGCCGTAAAAAACTCTTCCTTTTGAACTTCGTTTTTGCACCAGCTCACCGGTGCATCCCGGTTCAGGGCATTTGACGCCGGAAGTAATCGGCTTCGCGTTTTTGCATTCAGGAAAACCGGAACAGCTCACAAACCGCCCATAGCGGCCCCACTTAATCACCATTATCTTACCGCATTTCTCGCAAACCTGGTCTGTTTTCTCTTCCACCTTCTTAACTCGTTTCATTTCGTTTTTCGCTGTTTCAACCGTTTCGGCGAAAGGACCATAGAAACGCTTCAAAACATCCACCCAATTTTCTTTTCCCTCTTCGATCTCATCCAAATGCTCTTCCATCGTGGCCGTAAACTCATAATCCATGACATTAGGGAAATGTGCGATGAGCAGCTCGGCGACGACAACGCCCAGTTCCGTCGGATAGAGCGCCCCCTCCCTTCTATCCACGTAGTGCCTTGCCACGATGGTTTGAATGGTCGGAGAGTAGGTGCTCGGCCTTCCGATTCCCTTCTCTTCCAACGTCTTCACTAAACTGGCGTCCGTGTATCGGGGAGGCGGTTTTGTGAAGTGTTGAGTCGGTGTCAAGCGCAGTAATTTTAAAACATCGGCGACCGCCAAAGGAGGCAATTGAAGTTCCTTTTCTTCTTCCTGATCCGAATCTCGGTAAAGGACAGTGAAACCGTCAAACAATAAGTGGGAGCCGGTCGCCCTGAACAAACATCTCCCCGCCTGTATATCCACGGTCTTTTGCTGGTACAACGCCGGAGTCATCTGCGAAGCGACAAACTTATTCCAAATGAGTTCGTAGAGTTTGTATTGATCTTCTGAAAGAGAGCTTTTAACTTTTTCAGGAGTCCTTTCAACAGCGGTTGGACGAATCGCTTCATGAGCTTCCTGAGCTTGTTTCTTTGAACGATATACGTTCGGTCTTTCAGGAAAATACTTTTCCCCATATTTCTGGTGAATATATTCCCGCACTTCCTTCAGGGCGACATCGGCGACACGCACGGAATCCGTCCTCATATAAGTGATCAGCCCCGCTGTTCCTTCTTTTCCCAGGTCAATACCCTCGTACAATTGCTGCGCGATCCGCATGGTCCGTTCCGCTGAAAAACGAAGTTTGTTGAACGCATCCTGTTGCATTTTACTGGTGGTAAACGGGGCCTGTGGATTTCTTTTTTTATCCTGTTCTTTGATATCCGAAACAACGTAGGCCGCTTTCTCCAATTCCTCAACTAATTTTTTAGCAGTTTCTTCATTGGGAACTTCCGCTTTTTCTCCATCAACCTTTTCCAGTTTCGCAGTAAACGGCTTTTGTTCTTCTGACCCCTGTTTTTGAAGCTCCGCCTCCAGATCCCAATACTCTTTCGGAACAAACGCCTTAATTTCCCGTTCACGCTCGACGATTAAACGAAGCGCCACTGACTGCACCCGCCCAGCGCTCAAGCCCCGCCCCACTTTCTGCCATAGTAAGGGGCTCAGACTGTACCCCACAATTCTGTCAAGAATTCGCCGGGCCTGCTGGGCATTGACCTTGCCCATGTCAATTTGTCCGGGATGCTGGAAGGCCTCTTGAATCGCCCGTTCGGTAATTTCATGGAAGACAATCCGGTAAACCGGTTTATTGTCATTTTTTTCTCTTAACTGTCCGGCCAGATGCCAGCTAATCGCCTCTCCTTCACGGTCAGGGTCGGGCGCCAGATAAATCCGGTCGCTCGTTTTGGCTTCTTTCTTCAGTTCCGCCAGGTTTTTCTTTCTTTCCTTAATGACGACATAGGTCGGGTTAAAATCTTTTTCGATGTCGATTCCCATTTTCCCTGAGGGGAGATCAATGACATGCCCCATGGAAGATTTCACCACATATCCGCCGCCCAAAATTTTATGGATTGTTTTCGCTTTGGCTGGAGATTCCACAATCACCAGCGCCTTTCCCGCGCTTCCTCCCCCGATGAACCGGACGATTTCCAAACAGTCCCCTTCCTTAACGGCCGCCTTCGCATAATCGGCTCTTTTGATAATTTTCTCATTATGCTCCACCGCCACCAGTTCCGGTTGAATTTTTAACCGCTTGAGCAAATCTTCAACCGTACAGTCGCCCGGAAACGTTTTGTCTTCACCGTTCACCTTTACTCGCGTCATCTGCCTCACTACCTCCTTCATATCCGTATAGATAAGTATATCATATCCACAATGTTCACTTGGGGAACCGGGTTCGCACGAATTGAATCATTGCTTTCTCTGCCCCCGTTGGTTTTTTAAGCGGATCCCCCAGCAGGGCTTCCACCTGGCGGATCTGACGAACCATCTCTTTTAATTCCGGAGGATCCACCGACAAGATATGATCGGTCCCTGGAAGGGTCTTGTCCAAGGTAAAATGTTTCTCGATTACCTCCGCCCCGAGGGCCGCGGCGATTACCGGCGCCAAAATCCCCAGAGTATGGTCCGAAAATCCAACACGGTATCCGGGGAATTCCCTTTTCATCCGGGTGATCACGCTTAAATTAATATCTTCCGGCGGCGTCGGATACTGAGTCACACAGTGCAGCAGGTAACAAACCTTGACCTTATCCAACCGGCTGACCGCTTGCCTGATTTCATCGATCGTGGCTAACCCGGTGGAGAGAAACACTGTTTCCGCGTGTCGATTGACATAGTCCAACAGCCGAAGATTGAGCATCTCCGAAGACGCTATTTTGATTTTCTTTAATCCGACTTTTTCACAGAGGAAAACCGCTCTTTCCACGGTAAAGGGACTGCTTAAAAACTCCACGCCGTTTTTCTCCGCCAACTCTTTGAGTTCAAAGTGCATTTCATCCGATAACTCCACTTTGGCAAACCATTCCCTCTCCGGGTCGTCTGGAGCGACATCCATTCCCCGATACGACTGAAATTTGACGATATCCGCTCCGGCTTTCGCCGCCTCCACTACCATTTGGCGCGCTTTTTTCATATCGCCGATGTGATTTTCGCCGATCTCAGCAATCACAA